>JALONY010000274.1 GCA_025454715.1 Anaerolineae bacterium | reverse complement strand
CGGTGCGGTTCGAGTTCGGCGCGGGCGGTTGCACCCTGACGCTGACGACGGCAGGCGGTACCGACCTGCTTGGGTGCGGGCATCAGGCGTGGTGGCATGGCGAGACCGGCGTCTTTAGGCAACGTTCGGTGTTCGAGCGCGCCCGATGCCTGAGCAGTGGGGCGTGGGCGTCCGAGGAGCTGTTTACGATGGTGGTGCGGCTGTACGAAACCCCGTTTTTCCACACGGTCGAGGCGCATTTCGTCGGGGATGAGCTGATGCTGGAGGTGCGGGTCAACGTCTCGCTGGAGTCGCTGCGCCCCATCGTGGTGACCGCGCAATGGGGCGGGGGTTAGTGCTCGTATCGGGCGAGCAGCACGCCGGACGGGGTGGCTTGGCTGTCGGTCAGCCGGAAGCCTGATGGGGTGTGACCGCCGCTGAACAGGCGCTTGCCCTCGCCCAAGACCAGTGGGTAAATCTTCAGCCACAGCGCATCGACCAGATGATGCGCCATCAAGGTTTGGACGAGCTGACTGCTGCCATAGACGTGCAGGTCTGGTGCCGATTGTTGCTTGAGCGCTGTAATGGCGCTCACGACATCACCCCCCAAGAACACGCTGGGTTGCCACGGGTGCGCGCTCAGTGTGTTGGAGACGACATATTTGGTCGCCGTCTGGATGTTTGGCCATGCGTCGGGGTGGTGTGGCCAATGTGCCGCCCAAATATCGAAGGTACGCCGCCCCAGCAGTACATCGACCGGCATCGTCATCTCATGCCGGATGACCGCGCTCAGCACGGCGTCGGCATAAGGCGCGACCCAGCCCCCGTGCGCGAAGCCGCCGCTGGTGTCCTCTTGCGGCGTGCCCATCGATTGGATGACCCCGTCGAGGGTGAGATGCGAGATGACGATGAGCTGGCGCATGGTCGGGGTTCCTTTTTTGGGGGGATAGTCGGAGATTGCCTTTGAATATAGCACGGGTGTTCTAAAATCACAACAAAAAACGGGCGCACCTCAGGATGCGCCCGTCGTCTTGTCTTGGGTCGGCGATGAACTTACTCGTCCGAACCCTCTTCGCCGCCTTCTTCACCACCGGACTCATCGCCAGCACCTTCTTCGCCAGCGCCATCTTCGGTGCCCGACTCGTCGCCAGCGCCTTCTTCACCACCGGACTCGTCGCCAGCACCTTCTTCACCAGCGCCGTCCTCGGTGCCGGACTCATCGCCAGCGCCGTCTTCTTCACCCACCATGTCTTCCTCGAACGCCTCGGCGGCCATGTACAGGTCGAGCAGTTCCTCGTCCATATCGCCCAAGAACGAGTCGAGGTCGGCGTAGCCCAGCGACTCGAGGACTGCGGCGCTCAGGTCAGCGTCGTCCAGCTCGGTCACGAAATCGGCCAGCGCGTAATCGGGCAGGGCTTCGAGGTCGATCAGGTCAATCAGCCCATCATACGACTCGACCAGCGTGGCGAGGTTTTCGCCGTCGTACATCAAACCAGCGACGTAGGCCAGCGATTCCTCGTCCAAAATATCGGCATAGGCCAGCGCCAGCTCGGGGTCGGCCTCGCTCAGGATAGAGGCATAGGCGAACTCATCGAGGTTCTCGATGACGCCATTCAGCGATTCTTCGCTCAAGTTTTGGGTCAAGAAGTCGATGCTGGCACCGTCGGCCATCGAGAACAACACGCTGACATCCTCGGGCGACAAGCCGCCAATCACCCCGTCGAGGGTCTGGTTGGTCTGCGCCAAGATGCCCGCGGCCAGTGCGTCGCCGCCCGGCAGTTGGGCGAGGTTGACCAAGGCCAGCGCCATCAGGGCGGGGTCACCGCTGGCGTTGGCGTCGGCCAGCTCTTGCGAGGCCAACAAAAATGCCTCGCGGTCTTCGGGCGTCAGGCCGAGCTTGCTCAGGGCGGCCTCGCTGCTCAGGCTGCTGACCAAGAAGGCGCGCCCCTCGGCGGGCAAGAAGTTGAGGATGGGGTCGAGCACCTCTTGGGGCAGGCCGCCGACGATTTGGTCGAGGGTGGCGGCGGGGACGGTGCCGAGGAAGATGGTCAGGGCTTGCGGGTCGAGCTGCCCGATGAAGCCGCCCAACTGCTCGGGCGACAAGCTGCCCAAATAGGCGCTGATTTGCTCACCGGTCAGTTTGCTGAAATCGACCCCGTTAATCACGGTGTTGATGCAGCGCAGGGCACAGCTCTCTTGGGTTTGGGCGTGCAGGGGCAGGGCGCTGACCAACAACAAGACCGAGATAAAGACAGTGGCCAATGTACGACGAAGTGGGTTCATGGATAACTCCCGTTATGGAAGACGTGCCGGTTAAGAGTCGTGATAGACAACTATCACTTCAAATACAGTGTATTCGAATTCATTTTTTATGCAACCAATGTTTCAAGAGTGTATGGGATGAGACCGCGCAGAGCGACCTTTGGTATACTGAGCCGGTCGATGTCCTGAGGAGCGCCCCGCCCCGATGCCCAAGCCCGTCGTTTACCTGACCGCCAGCGAGATTTACGAGCTGGCCGAGCAAGCGCTCGGTCGCCCGCCCGATGTGCGCGACCTGAACCTGCTCAACTCCGAGGCGCGCCGCCCGATGTTGCGCGCATTCGGGCAATCGGCCTACCCCACGCTACTGGACAAGGCGGCGGCCTTATTGCACGGCTTGGCCGCGCATCACGTCTTTTTCGACGGTAACAAGCGCACCGCGACGCTGGCCGTCACGCGCTTTTTGGCGCACAACGGCCTGACCCCGACATGGGACGCCCCGACCGTGTATCAGTTCGTGCTGGAAATCGCCCAGAACCGGCACGACGTGGCGGCGGTGGCCGCTTGGTTGGCCGCCCACACCCGCCCGACCCCCGAGGAGCCCCGCGAATGACCCGTTACGTCACGGTCGATGAATTGATTTACATCAATGAGCAATTGCCCGCCGCCGAGCACATCCACAAGATTTTGAAGGGCAAGCAAAAGGTGCGCGATATGGGCTTGCTGGAGGCCGCGGCAGGTCGCCCACAGCGCTCGGTGTTCGGCGCGGACGCCTACCCGACCTTGCCCGAAAAAGCCGCCGCGCTGTTGCACGCCATCGCCCGCAATCACCCGTTCGCCGACGGCAACAAGCGCACCGGCACGGTCGGCTTATTGTTCATGCTGCACCTCAATGGGGCGGGGGTGGCGTGGCAACCCGACGAGGCGCTGGAGCGCATCGTGCAGACCGCTGAGGGGGTGTGGTCGGCGGAGCAGTTGGCGGCGTGGTTGCCCATCCTCGACGGGGCGCACCCCCCCCAGCCTGACCCCGACGCGGAGCGCGATGCGGCCACCTTGCACGCCCTGCTGAGCGCGCACGCGGGCTTGCTGGCGGCGCTGGCCGAGCGCTGAGGGAGCGCGTCAGTCCGATTTGGGCTTCTTGCCGATTTTGGTGCTCAATTTCGAGGCCGAGGGCGATTTGCAAAAGGCCGTGATGGGCGA
>JALONY010000273.1 GCA_025454715.1 Anaerolineae bacterium | reverse complement strand
CTGGTCGAGCGGGCATTGTCGGGCGGGCAAGTCTGGCGGCGGACGGAGATTGTGCTGTCGCCAGAAGACGTTCGCGCTAAAATAGACTCCATCTGCCGCTACGAGTCGCAATTGAGCACGTTTTGGCCGGATTGGGCGGCAATGGCCGCCCAACTGAACGGATTCTTGACGCGGGACGGGGCGCAGCCGCCCGCCGAACAGTATTGGATACGGGGAGACCTAGGCCGATGACCGACCTTCGCAAAGCACGTGAGCAACTCAACGCGCTCATTCAGACCAGCCGCGCCGGTGGCACCATCGACACCACGCATCTGGAGCAACTCAGCCGGATGCTGGACGGCGTGGTGGTCGAAGCCGACCGCACCCGCGCCTCGATGGGCGGCGACTTCCGCCAGCTCATGAGCGAGACCGCCGAATTTTGGAAGACCGCCATCCACGAGCTCCGCACCCCGATGACCAGCATCCGCGGCTACTCGGACATGCTCTCCAACCCGGCCATGGGCGGACAGCTCAACGACATGCAGCGCCAATTGTTGGGCGTGGTGCGCACCAACTCGCGCCGGATGGAAAGCTTGCTGGCCGACTTCTCGGTCTTGAACAAATTGCGCGCCGGTGTGCTGCAAATCAAGCCGAAGCTGGACACCTTCAAAAACGTGGCGATGATGGTGCAGCGCAAGGCCGAACCACTGGAAGGTGAGCTGGGGCGGGCGTTCGTGGTCGATGTGCCGACCGGCCTGCCGATGATGCAGACCGACGGGGAGCACCTGTCGATGGCCTTGTTCAAGCTGGTCGAGAACGGTTTGCGCTACTCCCCTGCCGAGGGCGGCAAGGTCGAGCTGAGCGCCATCGCCGAGGGCTCGACGGTGGTGATTAGCGTCTCGGACAACGGCATCGGGATGAGCAACGAGGAGACCGGCAAGCTGGGCAAGCCGTTCTTCCGCGCCGATAACGACCTCGTGCGGTCGTATAAGGGCAGCGGCCTCGGGGTGGCCATCGCCTATATGCTGATTGCCGCGCTGGGCGGGCAAATCCGGGTCGAGAGCACGCCCGGCAAGGGCACGCGCTGGGTCATCCGCATGGCGGGCATGGGCGTGCGCTAAGGCGGGCGTCCCGCTCAGCCCACACCATGCGGGGCGTGCCTAAGGGATGACGCGATTGCCCAACATCTGGTTGGCGGCCTTGACCAAGCGGCGCAATTCGGCCTCGAGGTCGGGGCTGATGTCGTCCATGATGGCCGCATCGCGCAGCAGGTCGCGGGCGTCGCGGAGCGCGTCTTGCCCCTGCCGCAGCTTGCGGAGCGCGGCGCGCATCTGGTCACGGGCTTGGCGGCGGGCGGGGGTGTTGTCGGTCTCGGGGGCATCCCAGCCGTGCAGCGCGGCCACCTGCTGGAGCGCGCTCATGAACTCGCCGACCGTGGCGAATTGCTGGCGCGCACCGCGTTGGAGCAAGTCTTGCAAGGCAGGGCTCAGGCTCGGCTCGACCCCAAAATCGAGGTCGGCCACCGATTGGTAGCGCGCCTCGACCTCCGACATACTGCTGGGCTGGGCGCGCAGTGCGCCGTTGATGGCCGAGATGCCGGTGAAGGCGGGGTACAAGATGCCGACGCACAAGCTCCGCAGGTCGGCGCGGAATTGGTTGGCGTCGTCGGCTTGGCCGGCCAACAAGCGCGAGCTGTTCAGGTCGATGATTTGCAAGCGTGCGCCGTCCCAGTACACGTGCTCCAGCTTGTGGTCGAGGTAGACCACGCGCTGGGCGTGCGCCAACTGCAAGAACTGCGCGAACTGCATCGCCAGCGCGATGCCCTCTTCGGTCGGCAAGCGCCAGCGGGTGCCGGGCTGGTTGGGCTTCATCAGGTACAGCAGGTTGTTGGCACGCGGCAGGTCTTCCAGCGCCAAGTATGGGCGCCAGCCCTTTTCGGCGTGCTCCGGCGCGGCTTGGGCAAACGCCTTGACCTGCGTCCCAAACGAGACCAACTGGCCATCGGTCGGCGCTTCTTCGGTCGATTCGAGGTAGCCACAATCCAACAGCTTGACGATGGACGGGCTGGCAGCGAGGCGGCTGAGCAAATCGGCCTCGCTGGGGAAGGCGCGGTACTCCCAGCGCATATCGCCATCGGGCGAGAGGTGCTCGGTGCGCAAGACCTTGAACGCGACCGCTTTGCCGGTGCGCCGGTCGGTGGCCGAGAGCACGCGGGCATAATGCCCGAGTGCGAACGTGTCCACAAAGTCCGCTAGGCGGTAGACATCCTGAAGGAGAGTCGTCATAATTTTAACATCAGCCCACAAAACGGTGGGCGCGGGGTTGCTCATCGGTGTGGGATGAGGGTAGCATGTTTGCGAGGGGTGCGATAGGGTTCCTTGCATATTACAAACTCGTAAACGTTGCCGTGCGCCCGAACTCGGTTACAATTGGTCGTAAAGCACAATCAGAAGGTCATCTCTATGTCCAATCCACGGTGGAACGTCATCCTCAACTGCGATGCCCAGTCGAGCACCGGGCAGATTCGCGAGGTCAACGAGGACTCGGTGCTGCTGTGGGCGCGAGAGCATGTGGCGCTGGCGGTGGTGGCCGACGGGATGGGCGGGCATATCGCGGGCGAGGAAGCCAGCCGCATCGCCGTCCAGATGATTTATCAGGCCATGCAGGGGAGTGAGCTGGGGCAGCACAGCGAGAAGCTGCAAGCGCCCGAGTGGGTGACGGGGCAGATGCGCGCCATGATTGGCGACGCCAACCGCGCCATCGTGCGCCGGTCGGAGGCCGACCCGCGGTTGCGCGGGATGGGCACGACCGTGACCTCGGCCTTCGTGCAGGGGGAGCGGGTGGTGATTGGGCACGTGGGCGACAGCCGCGCCTACCACTTCCATGCCGCCAGCGGCGAGATGGAGCAAATCACGGTCGATCACAGCTTCGTCGAGGCGATGATTGCGGCGGGGCACATCACCCGTGCCGAGGCCGATGACCACCCAATGAAGCACGTGCTATACCGCGCCTTGGGGCAAGGCAACGAGCTGGACGTGGACGTGTACGAGACGCGGCTGGAGGTCGGTGACCGGCTGGTGCTGTGTTCGGACGGGCTGACGCTGCACGTGCAACCGCACGAAATCGCCCGCGTGGTGTATGGCGAGCCGTCGCCGGAGGTGGCAGCGCGCCAACTGGTCGATTTGGCCAATGGGCGCGGCGGGCGCGACAACATCACGGTCATCGTGATTGTGGCCGAGGCACCCAGCCCCGCCCCAGAGCCGCGCATGGTGATGCGGGCGCGTGCCGGGCGCGGCACCGGCATGTTGAGCGATTATGACCCGTTCGCCTCGGCGGACTCGCAAGCCCCGAACCCAACCGATGACCCCGATCCATATCGTTAACCGTTCAGGTGTGGTATACTAGAGGGCAGATTGGGGAATAGTTCAATGGCAGAACAGCGGACTTTGGATCCGCATATCTTGGTTCGAGTCCAGGTTCCCCAGCACCCTTCCCACACCCCCGCACCTCGCGGGGGTGTTTGCGTTTGGGGGTGTTGCCCTGCAATGTTTGCCGTTTCCCAATCCACCATCACCCCATCCAGCAGCACCACCATATCAGCGCGCAGCCGGTCATCTCGGTATATTTTGGGGGTGGGCTAGAGTATGTCTGCAAATTACAGGAGTGAGAGAAATTGCCGCTAGCATAACGGTAGCCAAATAGTTTGAAGCACGCTTGTCGTAGCGGGTAGCGACTGCACGAAAGTGTTTGATCCGACCGAAAAACCGTTCAATGTGATTGCGCTGTTTGTAGCGTTCAGCGTTGTGCGGTCGCCCCATGCGCTGGTTGGATTTGCGCGGAATGGTGGCTGTGAGCAAGAGGGTAAACAAGAGCCCTGCACCATCAATCCGCGCATGGATTTTAGTGGTCAGCCCGCCTCGGCTTCGTCCGAGTTGTTCTGCCGCTGCGCTGCTTTTTTGCCCCTGCTGCATGTTGGTGGGCACGGACGAACGTGCTGTCGATGAAGTGGATTTTCCACGCCACCCTCCCTTGGTCATTGGCTTGTGCTTGCAGTGCTTCCCAAATCCGTTGCCACACCCCAGCATCGCGCCAGCGCAACCACCGACTGTA
>JALONY010000272.1 GCA_025454715.1 Anaerolineae bacterium | reverse complement strand
CCCGATGTCAGCGTCGGGCTGCACCTGTGGAACACCGTGCCGGTCGGGTTCGTCGGGGCAGCCGAGGGGCCGATTATGGCCGGTTCCTCGACGTGGAGCGCCCGCTTGGTCGGGCGGGGCGGGCACGGCGCGCAACCGCACCAGACCATCGACCCTGTGGTGACCGCAGCGCACATCGTGACGTGGTGAGCGTGACCCAAATCCACACCGGCGACACGCACAACGTCATCCCCAACGAGGCCTTCCTCGAGGGCACCATGCGCGCCTTCGATGTGCGCGTGCGCGACCAAGTGACGCAACGCATGGAAGACATCATCAAGGGGGTTGCGGCGGCGTTGGGGTGCGAGGCCAGCTTCGAGATTGACCACGCCACCATCCCGGTCGTCAACGACCCCGAGGTCACGGCGCGCTTGCGCCCCGTGTTGGCGCAGGTGGTGGGCGGCGAGGACAAATTGCGCTTCGACACCCGCACGATTCGACTTCGACGAGGCGGCCTTGCCCATCGGTGCGGCGATTTTGGCCTCGGCGGTCGCCGAGTACGTGATGCCTGCATGAGTGCGCCGCAACCGACCCTGACGTGGCCGGACGCGCTGGGCTGGCTCGTCCTCAGCGGGACTTCCGAGGGGGATGGCGCGGTGCGTGCCGAGGTCTTGCAACGCCTGAAGCCAGAGGGTGGGGTGGCCTACCTCGGCCTGCGCGAGAGCGCATTGGACGCGGTGATGGACGACCTCGACGACCTCGGCGCACCGACCGGCTATCTGGTCAACATCTTGACCGAGGACGACGACCAGATACGGGCGTCGTTGCGCGAGGTCAGCTTGATTGTGTTGGACAGCGAGGAAGACCCGCAACGCTTGTACGAGACGTTGCAGGGGGCGGCCATCGAGGCGGTGCGCGCCGCCTATGAGCGCGGCGCGGTGGTCTTGGCCGAGGGGCAAGCCGCGGGTTTGCTGGGGGCGTATTGGCGTGACCGGCGCGGGGTCTTGCGCGAGGGCTTGGGCTGGTTGCGCGAGGCGTTCGTGTGCCCCGACCTGCCCGACCGTGAGCAGTTGCGCGCCGAGGCCGTCGAGGTGTTCGAGCGCCATCCCGAGGCGCTGGCGGTCGGGATACCGACCGGTGCGGCCTTGGCGCTGGGCGTGGGCGGCCATTTGGAGTTGTGGGGCGACCGACCCGTCGCAGTGACGTTCGGGCCGGGGTTCTTGAAACACGGGTGATGACGAGGGGTGATGGGTCTTGGGGGCGTCTCAAGGCTCGCCCCCATGCCGCGCCGTGTGCGCGCCACCCGTCACGTTTACTTTCATCATGCGAGAGGTCTAGGGGGAAATACAAATGCCAGTCACGATCATTTTGGGGGCACAGTGGGGCGACGAGGGCAAGGGTAGGGCGGTCGATTGGCTGTCCAGCCAAGCCGACATCGCCGCCCGCGCCACCGGCGGCGACAACGCCGGTCACACGCTCAACGTCGGTGAGCACCTGCTGAAGCTGCACCTCGTGCCGTCGGGGGTGCTGCACCCCAACGTGGTGTGCGTGCTGGGCAACGGCATGGTGATTAACCCGGTCAATTTGGTCAAGGAACTCGACAAATTGGCCGCGCTGGGCTTGGATGTGTCGCCGGAGCGCATCAAGCTGAGCACGCGGGCGCACATCACCACCCCCGCGCACCTCGCCCAAGACGCCGCCCAAGAGCAGGCGCGGGGCGCCGACAAAATCGGCACGACCCTGCGCGGCATCGGGCCGACCTACCTCGATAAGGTCGGGCGGCGGGGCATCCGCGCCGCCGAGATGGCCGACCTCGAGGCGTTCGCCGAAAAGCTGACCGCCAGCTTGACCCGCGCCAGCACCAGCCTCGTGCGGGATGGGTTCGGGGCGGTCGAGGTCGAGGCGGGCGTGGCGGCGTATGTCGAGGCGGCGGCCAAGCTACGCCCCTACCTGACCGACACGACCGAGTATCTCAACCGCCGCTTGAAGGACGGGGCGCGGGTCGTCTGTGAGGGCGCGCAAGGCATGATGTTGGATGTCGATTTCGGCTCTTACCCGTTCGTGACCAGCTCCTCGCCGACGGTGGGCGGCACGTTGTCGGGCTTGGGCTTCGGCCCCAAGCACGTCCAGCGCGTGGTGGGGGTGGCCAAAGCTTACTCGACCCGCGTGGGCAGCGGCCCGATGCCGACCGAGCTGCTGGACGCGCTGGGCGACCGCCTGCGCGGCACCGGTGCGAACTTTTGGGACGAGTATGGCACCACGACCGGGCGCCCGCGCCGCTGCGGCTGGCTGGATATGGTGGTCTTGCGCTATTCGGCGGCGGTCAACGGCTTTACCGAGCTGGTGGTGACCAAGCTGGACATCTTGAGCGGGTTCGATGAGGTCAAGATTTGCGTGGCCTACGACATCGACGGGCAACGCTACGAGTACATGCCCGCCCGCATCGAGGATGTCGAGCGCGCCACCCCCGTTTATGAGACCCTGCCGGGCTGGCACGAGCCGATTACCGGCGTCCGCAAGGTCGAGGATTTGCCGCTCAATGCCCAGCGCTACATCGCCCGCATCGCGCAGTTGGCCGATGTGCCGGTCAACGTGATTAGCGTCGGGCCCGAGCGCGACCAATTGGTGTTTGCGGTTTAAGGCGTTTGCCCCCTCATCCCCCAGCCCCAGCCTCTGCCTGTGGGGCTGAGGGGGCGAGGGACGGATGCGCCTTCTAGCCACGGGGAGAGTGCGTCATGACCAACGGCCCGACCTACACGTATGATATGGAAGCCCCGCTGATTGAGCCGCCGCGCACGGTGGTCTCGTTGGTGCCCAGCTTGACCGAGTCGCTGTTCGACCTCGGGCTGGGCGAGCGGGTGGTGGCGGTGACGGACTATTGCACCCGCCCAGAGGACAAGGTGCGCCACCTGCCCAAAATCGGCGGGACGAAGCGCCCGCGAGTCGCGAAAATCATCGATTTGCGCCCCGACCTCGTGCTGGCCAACCACGAGGAAAACCGCAAGGAAGATGTCGAGGCGCTGGCCGCGGCGGGCTTGCGCGTGTGGGTGACCTACCCGCGCACCGTGCCGGACGTGTTCAACTTGCTGTGGAATATGATGTATACCTTTGACCACACCGAGATGGTCGAGCGGGTGCGCTGGCTGGAGCGCCATTACGATTGGGTGTTGGGGGCGACCAAGAGCCGCGAAGACCGCGATGGGCGCTTGACGCGGGTGTTCGCCCCGATTTGGTTCGACCCGTTGATGACCCCGACCGACGATACCTACCTGAGCGATTTGCTACGGGTGTGCGGCGGCGAAAATGTATTTGCGCGCTTTGGCGATGGGCGGTATCCTCGCGTCGAGTGGGCGGATGTCGAGGCCGCGCAGCCCGAGGTCATCTTGCTGCCCAGCGAACCGTTCGCGTTCGGGGCGGAGCATGTGCCGTTGTTCAAGCGCCTAGACGTGCCCGCCGCCAAGCACGACCGCATCCACCTCGTGGATGGGGCGTTGCTGACGTGGCACGGCACGCGCATCGGCTATGCCCTCCAGACCATCCCGCCTTTATTGGAGGTTGCCCCGTGAGCCTTGTCCCCCCATCGATGCCCGACACGCCCGAGTCGTCCGACTTGCCGGAGCGTGACCGCACCACCCACGGCCCATTGGCCTTGATTTTGTCGTCGTTGCGCGGCCCCGCGCAGACCGCGCTCGACCAATTGACCGCTTTGGGCGCAGCCGGTCGGCTCAACGACGCGCAATCGACCCACCTGACCAGCGCCCTGAGCGCGGTGGGGCAGGTGTTGCGGATGGTGGAGCGCTACGCCCCGCTGACCAGCCCGCGTGTCAACCGCCCCAAACCGATCTCGTCCACCCCCGAGACATGGGGCGCAGGCGAGCAACCCGACGCGCTGGACGATCGCTATCAAGACGGCGCGCACCCGCTCTCGGACGACGACGACAGCCGCGACAGCAATTCGTGAACCCGCGTCAGCCC
>JALONY010000271.1 GCA_025454715.1 Anaerolineae bacterium | reverse complement strand
TTGGTTCTGCTGGTGGTGACGGCCATCGAGAAATGACGCCGAGCACTGATGACGCGAGATTGTTGTTTCATGGCCGAAAAGGCCATGTTCTTGGAGGTCAGCAGTTCATAAGCGCGGTCAATGATGGGGCGTTGGGTCGTGCCCGCGGCTTCTTTGGGATAGCGCTTGGCCAACAGCTCATAGGCAACTTCAATGAGTTCGAGCGGCGCATCTTGGGGAATCCCCAGCGCCGCGTATGGGTCGATATCGGGTATGTTCGACATGACGTTATCCCCCCGGGTTAGGGGATATAGACAATCACGACGGTGATGTTATCGGTGCCGCCGCGCTGATTGGCGAGGCTGACCAACGTATCACAGGCTTGTTGTGGGGGGTAGCGCAAGGTGATGGAGCGCAACTCTTCGTCGGAGACCAGACCCCACAGCCCGTCGCTGCAAATGAGGAGGTACGAGCCGGATGAAACGCGCCGAGTCATGACATCGACATCGAGCTGCTCGCTGAGGCCGAGCGCACGATAGAGGACGCTTTTCTGGGGGTGGTTTTCGGCTTGGGACGGGTCGAGCTCATTGAGCTCAATCAGGCGTTGGACGTAAGAGTGGTCACGCGAGAGCTTCTCGATCTTCTCTTCGTTGACCAGATAGATACGGCTATCGCCGACATGGGCGACGTGGGCGAGGTTGCCCATCAGGACGGCGGCGGTCAGGGTGGTACCGCCGGTCGGGACATCCTCAATCAGGACGCGGTGGGCGGCCTGAAACGCCTCATCGAGGGCTTCGCTCATCGGTACGCGGTCGGAGATGTCGGTTTTGTTGATGATGGGCAGGTAAACCTTTTGGAGCAGGTTGCTGGCGGAGACGCGAACGACGGTGGCCGAGGCCAATTCGCCGTCGCTGTGGCCGCCCATGCCGTCGGCGACCATGAAGATGCCGAATTGCGGGAAGGCATCGCCTGAGCGACTGGCCGAGACGAAGACGTAATTGGAGTCTTGGTTGTTGCTGCGAATCATGCCGACATCGGAGGATTGGCCATAGGCCAAGTGGGCGTTGGTGTGGGGCGCCACCGGCGGGCGCGGCACGACCTTGGTCAGCTCGTGGGTGTGCTCATCGCTGCCGATGCGCTCGGTCGGGCGCATCGGGGCGGTGCCGATGTCGAGCTGGGGGTCACGTTGGGGGAGTGGTGCCGTGTCGGTCATGGGTGAACCTCTGATAACTTGGATAAACTGATGAACGACCCGTCGGATGCGCGTAAGCATAATGAAATAGGCGCCTAGCTGACGGGTAGAGCGTAGAGATATTGATCGAGCGAGCCAAAAACGAGCAAGTTGTTCTCGACATAAGGCGTCGAGGTGATTTGCCCGTTGGTTTGGAATTTCCAGACTTGCTTGCCGGTCTTGGTATCGAAGCAGTAGAACGCGCCATCGGTGCAGCCGATATAGACGAAACTGCCGTGAACGACCGGGCTGGCGACGATGGGCTTGGGGAGTTCGGTCTGCCAGCGTTCCTTGCCGGATGAGGTGTTGATGGCAAAGAACTTGCCATCGGTCGCCCCGATGTAGACCGTCTCATCCGAGACGACCGGACTAGAGAGGATGGGGGCGGCGCTACGGAAACGCCACAAGGTATAGCCGTTGCTGGCGTCGAGCGCATACAAATAGCCATCGAACGAGCCGATGAAGCAGATGTTTTCTTTGGGATCGACATAAGGCGAAGAGTTCACGGCACGCTTGGCACGGATGGCCCATTTACGCTTGCCCGACAGCTCGATGCCGTAAATCGCCCCATCGTCCGCGCCGAAAATGACCAATTCGTTGGTGACGAAGGGACGGGTACGGATGGGAGAGCCGGCCTCGAACGTCCAGAGATAGCGACCGGTCTGGGCAACCAGCGCATAGAGCTTGCCGTCATCGCTGCCGATGAAGACGTGATTGTGGGCAACCCGAGGCGAGGCGCGGATTTTGTCGCGGGTGTGGTACGTCCATGCGACTTGGCCGCTGTTGACATCGGCGGCGTAGATGATGTTGTCCTCTGACCCGAAGAAGACCAGCTTGGTGGACGGGTCTACGGTAGGGGAGGAGGCGATACCTGCGCCGGTCGGCAACTTCCAGACCAACTTACCGTCCTCTGCATTGACCGCCCACAGGTTGCTGTCGTAGCTGCCGACGAAGACCACATTACGGAAGATGGTCGGGCTGGCGCGAATCTCATCCTCGGTCTTGAAGCGCCAGCGCGCCTGCACGACCGCAGAAGACCCGCTCTCATCCAGATAATCGGTACGGGGAGCCGCCTGCATTTGCGGCGCGGTTTTGGGTTTGGCGGGAGCAGGGGCGGCAGGCGCGGCGGGTGTGGGCATCGCCGCGGGATTGACCATGCCGGTGTCTGCGGACGACGAGAACAAGCCCGAAGCACGCACGCGCTCAAGCTCTTGGCGCATCTCTGAGCATGTCGCATACCGGTCTTCCACCCGCTGTTGGAGCGCTTTGTCGATGACCGCGATCAAATTCTGCGGTACCGCCGGGTTGAACTTGATTACGGGGCGCTCGTGGAAGCTGAACGGCGGCTCGACGCGGGGGTCTTTGCGCGTCAGGACGTGGTGAAGCGTTGCCCCGAGGCCGTAAATGTCGCTACGAGGGTTGACATCGCCACGATACTGCTCGGGGGCAGAATAACCCTCGGTACCAATCATGGTGTGCTTCTTATCGCCCTCGAAAATCTTGGCGATGCCGAAGTCGATGAGGCGGACTTTGCCGAGGCTGTCAATCATGATATTGGCCGGCTTGACATCGCGGAAGATGACCGGCTGGGGCTTGATGTTGTGAAGGTAGTCGAGGACATCGCACAGCTCGATGGCCCATTCGACGACGCGCTGAACCGGCAGGCTGCGGGTGCGTGCCAACAGCGCGTCGAGGTCGTTGCCGTTGATGTATTCCATCACCAGATAGGCTCGCGCCTCGGTGCTGAAGTAATCGTAGATTTTGGGGACGGCTGCGTGGCTGAGCGAGGCGAGGATGTTGGCCTCACGCTGGAAAGTCCGCAACATGGATTGTTGCTGTGCGGGGTCATTGGTCAGCGGGGTAATCATCTCTTTGATGGCGACCAACCGCTTGGCCTCGGGGAAGTGGGTGTCGCGAGCTTGGAAGACGGTTCCCATACCACCGCCACCGAGGACACCGATGATTTTATACCGGTTCATCAGCAGCATATCGACCTGAAGGCCGACATCTGGGACTTCTTTTTGATTGGGATCGAATTTGCGCGTGTCGGACATGATCGTAAAGCACCTAAATGATGTAAGATGGGCTGAGATGATTACCTGAAAGTATAGCGCAAATCGGCTATAAAGGGATGCCTTGAAAAAGTATTCGGGTCGTGAGCGCTCATAGTCTCTATCTTCATATTCCGTTTTGTACGACCAAGTGCACCTACTGCGCGTTCAACACGTATATCAACCTCGAGGCGCTAATACCGGCGTATGTCGAGGCATTGGCCGAGGAAATTCGGGTTTCTGGGCAGAGTGCGCCCGACACACCTGTCCACACGGTGTTTTTTGGGGGTGGGACGCCCAGCTTGCTGAGTGTAGCGCAGTTCGAGGTACTTTTGTCGGCATTGCGCCAATCCTTCAAGCTGGACGATGCGGCTGAAATCAGTATCGAGGCCAACCCCAACGACCTGAGCTACCCATATTTGGCCGACCTGCGGAGCATCGGGATTAACCGGCTGAGCGTCGGGATGCAGAGCGCCGTAGAAGGGGAGCTGAAGCTGTACGCACGGCGGCATGACCATGCAGTGGTGCAACGCGTGATGCCGGAGATACGACGAGCGGGGTTCGAACGGGTCAATATCGACCTGATGTATGGCGGGCCGTACCAGACGTTGGAGACGTGGGCTTACACGCTGAGCCAAACGATTGCGCTAGACCCGGACCATATTTCGCTGTATGCGCTGGGGCTGGAAGACGCCCTTGCTGGAGTGGGTGGAGCAACAGCGCGTGCCACAGCCCGACGATGACCTGATGGCCGATATGTACGACATGGCGACCAGTCGTTTGGCCGAGGCGGGGTATGGCCAGTATGAAATCAGCAACTGGAGCCGTAGCGGGCAAGAATGCCGCCACAACCTCCAGTATTGGCGCAACGAGCCTTATATTGGGCTGGGCGCGGGGGCGCATGGCTGGGCAGGCGGGGTGCGCTATGCAACCGAGCTGGCGCCGCAACGTTATGTCCGGTTGATGCAGGAAGGGCGCGGGCTCCCTTATGCGTTTCCGCGCACACCGGCCACCCGCGATGAGGTGACGGTTGAGCGAAGCGATGAGATTGCAGAGACGTTGATGATGTGGTTGCGGCTGACCGAAGAGGGGGTGGTGCGCCAGCGTTTTGCTGAGCGGTTCGGTCAGGACATCTTGGAGGTTCACCCGACCGTCCTGCATCATTTCGAGGCACGAGGTTTGATTGAAATGACACAGGAGCGGGTACGCTTGACGCCGCAGGGCAGGTTGCTAAGCAACGTCGTCTTTCGCGAGTTGGTGTGACGTTCAGGACTGACGGTCGAACAGCGCGTCCATGAGCGACCGCAATTTCGATGCACCGCGCTCGGCAGGTTCGGCGGCCTCGAGTTCCGCGAGAGCCCGTTCATTCCAGACCTGTTCCATCTGTTGCGCGAAGGTAAGCGCATCGACGGCCTCGAGTTCTTTGATGATGTCCGTGACATCCTGATCGCTGAACGGATTGGGGTCGGCGTAGCGGTTGCGGAGCGTATCGCTCTTGGTCAGGCCATACAAGACGGGCAGGGACTTCTTGCGCGAGAGGATGTCGCTGGCGGCAGATTTGCCGGTCACTTTGGGGTCGCCCCAGATGCCGAGGATGTCGTCATGGATTTGGAATGAGATGCCGAGGCCGAGCGCAAAATTGCCATAGTGCATGGCGACATCGGGGTCTTCGGTCGCGATGAGCGCGCCGAGGTAGGCCGACAGGCTCACCAATGCGGCGGTCTTGCCCTGAATCATGGTGAGGTAGGCATCGACGGACACCAACTCTTCGGACTCGAACCGCATATCGAGATGCTGGCCGTGCGTCAGGGTGAACGCGGTATCGCTGAAGGCGTGTAGTGCTTCTAGGATGACCTCTGGCGATACGTCGGAATCTGCCAAGCGGTGCAGGGCTTGAAACGCGAGGGTGAACATCGCATCGCCAATATTGATGGCGGCAGGGACGCCCCAGATTTGCCAGACGGT
>JALONY010000270.1 GCA_025454715.1 Anaerolineae bacterium | reverse complement strand
TAGATGCCGGTGAACACCCCATCGACGTAGCGCGGGTTGCCGCACGTCAGCACCCCATACGCCGGGAAGCGGATTAGGCCGGTGCGCCCGCCGTCATAAAACGTCCATATGTTGTTGGCATCGACCGTGCCGCCCGACCCCGTGGCGTTGCCTTGAATCGGGGCGCTGAACGCGATGCGGTAATACAGCCACCCGCCCGACTCGACCGGCTCCCCCACCACATGGAACGCCCCGCTCACCGGCGACGGCGCGTTGATGTTGACGAAACCTCCGGGTTGTTGAATTGTCCCGACCATGTGGCCGATGACGTTGCCGTCCTCCGAAATCACCAACAGCGCCTCGTCGTAGCTGGCCTGCTCGATTTGGAAATATAAGCTCGGGTGCCGGTCGCTGGTCGACATTTGGCCACCTACCAGCCACTCCCCCGCATAACACAGTTTCGGCGCGCAATCGCGCTCGCTGATTTCGACTTGCGCGTCGAACGTCTCGGACGTGGATGTCCCGAAGCTGACGGCCACCACGAATGGGCGCGGCGCGCTGTCGCCACAGATTTGCACGCCGTTTTCACCCACCGTCACCCCGTTGGGCAACGTCAGGCGAACGCCCTCGGCGTAGCCGTTGGTCAGCCGGAAGTGATAGGCTTGGCCGGGCGCAATCGGCGGCAGGTTGAACTGCACCAACTGTACCGACAACGGGCGTGCCACCAACAATTGGCGGACGGGCAACGCCGCGATATTCACATCGAACAGGTCACCCAGCGGTAAGGGCGGTTGGTAGCGCATTTGTCGGCGCACCGTCAGGCGGGCGAACCCGGCCAACAGGTCGGGCGAGGGCGATATGCGGTTAATCGCGGCGTTGTGCTGGTTGGGGTCGATGGAGACGGTCGTGAGGAACTGAACCACCGCCCGCTCGCCCAAGAAGCGCCCCATGAAGGCAAAAAACCAGTAATTTTCATAATCACTGATGGTCGGGGGTTGGTTGGTGATAATGTAAAAGTCGCGCAGGGTTCGGCTAATCGGGTTACCGACCGGCGCGTACACCCGCGAGGCCATCCATTCGGCAGAGCCTTCAATCCACCACAGGTTGGGGTCGATGAAGCCGTCTTGTTTGATGCGCTTGACGAGGTCGATGCTGGCGCTATTCAGGGCGAATTGGAAGCAGTGGGCGATTTCGTGGGCGACCGTGAAGCGCAACGCCGAAATCACGCTGTTCTCCGGCATGTCGAACACCCGCACGTAGCAATCATACGGGTCTTCGGGCTTGTCCTTGGGCCCTGCCGCCGCCAACACCCCCGGGCGATACGGGGGGCCGCCGGTGAACACCAGCGCAATCTTGGGCGCGGTCACGCCGGTCAAGCGGACATACCGGTCGATGACCACGTCCATCGTCCGGCGCATCGCGGTCATGCGCGCCGCCGTCTCGCTGGCGGGGTAGACCAGCACATGCGACACCCCGGCTATCGTCAACGGCTCCTCGGTCAATCCGGGTTGCGCGTGGGCAACCTCGCCCGACAAAACGGTCAGGAAGGCCAAGCACAGCCCGACCACGGCTTGTATCAGCATCAAACGAACCAACCCCGAGCGCATCGTTTCCCCCTCGCGCTAGACGTATCGCATCATCACCCCAAAAACGGACGGGTGCACCCTCGCGGCTGCACCCGTGCTATCTCACCGTATCGCCTTATTGCTCGAACGGCGCGACGCTGAAGCTCTCGTTCCACGTGCCGTAATCGCGGCTCTCGACACCGTTGGCGGTGCTGCCGGTGTAGCTCTCCAGCCCCTCGCTCATCGTGACCAGCAACAGGCCGCCCTCACTGGCGGTCAGCGCGCCGCTGTGGATGGCCGCCACGCACACCGACGAGTCGCTGGTGTACAGGTCGGTGCCCCACACGGTGCCCGAGTCCGCCGCGCAGTCCGCCGGGCAACGCACGACGTAGACATCGGTCTCATCGGTATAGTTGAAGTTGAACGAGCTGCTGCCGCACTCCAAGGCGTTGATGAAGGTCGGCTGGCCGTCGAGGCTGATCAACGCGGGCGCGCCGGTGTAGCGGTCGTTGAGCGCCACCGACTGGACGATCGTGTCGATTTCGGCCACGCGCTCCTCGGTGGCGAAGGCGGGGATGAACGAGGTGCTGGCGGTCAGTATCAGGTCATCGTTGAGGGTGATGAGGTACTGGCGCTGCACGAGGTCGTTTTCGGTCAATTCTTCCTCGGCGGCGGGGTCGTACACTTCAATCTTGCGGCCTTCTTCCTCCAGTACGGTCGTCCAGCTCGTCTCGGGGTCATAATTGACATACGAGAACGCATCGGCGAGGAACTGCATACTCTCGGTCTTGTAGTTGCTCGGGTTGTAGAAGGTCGAGATTTCGCTGACCGACAGCGTGAGCGAGACCGCGAAGGTGTCGGCAGACAGCGACCCGACCGAGTCCACGCCGTCCTCGCCGAACGAGATTTCCCAGCCCTCAGGGTACGTCACCTCGGCACCGAGGCAGAATTGCAACACGCCCTCGGGCATGTCGGCCACCGCAATCGGGCAACCGTCCTCGTCTTCCACCGCGTCGCCCACCTCGGTCGGGACGGGGGTCGGCTCGGGCACGACTTCGGTCGGGACGGCGAGGCTGGGGTCAAACGTCACGCTCTCGATCAAGGAGGCGGCCAGCGCCTTGAACTCTCCCGACACGTCTCCGTCTTGGGAGGCCACGAAAATCACCGCCACACCGAACTCGGTATCGAGCACCGTGATGTCGGCGGGGCCGACGCCGGGCACCTCGCCGCTGATGGTGAACCCATCGCCCAGCGCGTAGCTGACCGGAACCTCGTCATCAGGAAAGCCCGCTTGGATGGCCAAGCTGTCGATGATCGCTTTGGCGTCGATGCCACTCGGCATCCCGAACGTTTCGAGCGCCTCGCCCAGCAATACCACGATCGCTTCTTGGTTGACCGGATCGAGCACACCGACGCCGGTCGGGGCGAGTTCTTGGGTCTCATAGCCTTCCGGCACGCCGATGCTCAGGCCGCCGCTGGTGGTGAACGTCTCGGGGAAGTCTTGCGCCATCGCCGTCAGGCCGAGGGCGGCCAGCAGTGCGATGAGCAAGAATCGTGACCAGTGGTGTGTCATATGGGGTGCATCCTCTAGCGTTATATTAAGCACGAAATGAAGCGTATGATGAGTTGTGGGTTTTGGCAAGCCACCCCGCGACTCGGCAATCCTTGTGCCTGATGTGAAATAAAACGTGGCGTATCCCGAGTTTTGGGGGTGTTGGCCGTGGGTGGCCGCTGGGCGCTAAAGCACCCAGCTAAAGAAGAACAAGCCCTCAAGGGGCTGGTGTACCTTCGTTAACACCTTATCTCAGGCGCTATATTTGTTCGTCCATGCGTGGGTTTCGTCTTATACCCCCATTCCAAACGCCCTGTAGGGGCGCAGCGCGCTGCGCCCACTCAACCGAAATCCCGAATCAGCGTCGGGCGGGGCATGGGCGAGCAGTGGCCGTTGGTTTGGGCAAT
>JALONY010000269.1 GCA_025454715.1 Anaerolineae bacterium | reverse complement strand
GCCGAAGACCCGTCCAACGGGTTTTTGCCCGCGATTGGCCCCGTGTTGCGCTTCATCGCGCCAGAAGGGGCGGGGGTGCGGGTCGATTCGGGCATCGAGACCGGCGACGCCGTGACCCTGCATTACGACCCGATGATTGCCAAGGTCATCACGTATGGCGCGACTCGGGGCGAGGCGTTGGCGCGGATGCAGGCCGCCCTTCAGCGCACCGTGGTGCAGGGCGTGACCACCAACATCCCGTTTTTGTTGCGCTTGTTGGCGCACCCCCGCACGGTCGAGGGGGCGCTGGACACCACCTTCATCGACGCGCACCTGCCGGAACTGCTGCCGGAGCCTGCCGCGCCCGACGACCTCGCCTTGATTGCGCTGGCGTTGTCGGAGCCGGTGGCGGCGCAAGCCGTGCCGTTGGCAGGTGGTGCGCCTGAGCATGACCCGTACAACCCGTGGGCGCGCCCAGACGGGTTCCGGCTGTGGTCGCAAGGGAGCTGACCCGTGACACATCGCCCGCGGGTGCTGATGGTCTCGAAGGCGTGCATCGTCGGGATTTACCAGCGCAAATTGGAGGACATCGCCCGCTTGGGCGTCGATTTGACGGTGGCCGTGCCGCCGTCGTGGCGCGATGAGCGCGGCGAGCAACCGTTGGAGCGCGTCTACACCGAGGGTTACCGGCTGGAGGTGTTGCCGATTCGGCGCAACGGCGATTTTCACCTACACACGTACGTCGGGCTGGCGCGGCTGATGCGCGAGGTCAAGCCCGACCTCGTGCACATCGACGAGGAGCCGTATAACCTTGCGTCGTGGCAAATGCTGTACGACGCGCAACGGGTGGGCGCGCGCACGGTCTTTTTTAGCTGGCAAAATATCGCACGGCGCTACCCACCCCCGTTTGCGTGGGGGGAGGGGTGGTTTTTGCGCTCGGTCGATTATGGGCTGATGGGCACGCACAGCGCCGCCGAGGTCTGGGAGGCCAAGGGCTATCGCGGGCGGTGGCGGGTGGTGCCGCAGTTCGGCACCGACCCCGACCTGTTCGCACCGGCGGCGCAGCGTCCGGCACGCCCGTTCACCATCGGCTATTTTGGGCGGATGGTCGAGGAAAAAGGGGTGTTCGTGTTGCTCGACGCGGTAGCGGGGCTGGCGGGCGAGTGGCGGTTGGTCATGTTGGGCGGGGGGCCGTTGCGCCCCGAGCTGGAGCGGCGCGCCCAACAACTCGGCGTCGCTGACCGCGTGCGGTTCATCGGGCAGGTGGCCTCGACCGAGATGCCGCGCTTGTATCACGACATCGACGCGCTGGCGTTGCCGTCGTTGACCCGCCCGAATTGGAAAGAGCAGTTTGGGCGGGTGCTGGTCGAGGCGATGTGTAGTGGGGTGCCGGTGGTCGGCTCCGATAGCGGCGCGATTCCCGACGTGATGGGCGGGGCGGGGGTGGTGGTGCCGGAAGGCAATGCCGAGGCGTTGCGCGCCGCGTTTGCCCACCTGTGTGATGACCCGCACCATGCCACACGGTTGGCGGCGCAGGGCAGGGCGCACGCGCTGGCGCACTATACCCACCGCGCCGTGGCCGAGGCCAGCGTGCAGGTCTATCATGAGGTGTTGGGCGGGGGGTAGGAACTCCACGCCCTGTTCATCTACCAGTGAACCACCCTTTTCACCACGCTGCATGACACGTATTTCATTCAAACCGCCCAAATTTATATGAGAGCGCTTGGGCATGAAAGCGGTTTCAAAACCTGCGTCATTGTTACAAAATTGTAATAAAATCTGTTTTTAGCGAGGGGTGATAACCCTCTACACCCAAACTTCGTACAAAACCAACAAAGACCCCATCCCGTGGGGTTGACGCCCTCTTTTGATTGTGGGTCTGGGCGTTGGCTATAATCCACCTCAGAGGTTAATCTTGCGTTAACCTCAAATGTCGTTCGTTTTTTGTTTTGGAGTTTTTGCAAATGAGCCGATGGTTTAGGACTTGGCGCGTTTCGACGTTCGCCGCGTTCCTGCTGGTGTTGATGGTAACTGCCATCCAGCCCAGCTTCACGGCGTTCGCGTCGTGCGGCCCCAACAACGTGTGCTGGAGTGAGCTGTATCACGATAGCCGCGACCCGCTGTATCGTACCCCGACCGGCCCCGCGCCGATCAACAGCAGCGTCACAATTCGTTTCCGCACCGCCGCCAATGACGTGGGCGGGGTGGATTTGCGCGTTTATAACACCAAGCTGAACCAGAACAACTTCTTCCCGATGGCGAAGGTGGCTACCGACGGCACGCACGATTACTGGGCGTACACGGTTAATACAGGTGCCACTTTCAACATCTTGTACTATTGGTTCCGCATTAACGATGGTTCGGCCACGGTGTTCTATGAGGATGACGCCGCCAGCGCCGACCTCAACCACCGCTTCTGGGGCGGGACGGGCGCGCCCAGCGCCAACTCGAATGACCGTTCGTGGGCGTTGACGGTGTATGACCCTGCCTTCACCACGCCCGACTGGGTGAAGAACGGTGTGTTCTACCAAATCTTCCCCGACCGCTTCCGTGACGGCAACCCCGCCAACAACCTGCCCTCGGGCACGTTCTTCTACAACGAGGCCGGCGGCACGATTACCCGTTCGTTGACGACCGACTGGAACACCGCCATCTGCGACCCGCGTGCCGACAGCAACAACGGGTGCGAAGGCTCGTGGAGCCGCAACTTCTACGGCGGCGACTTGCTGGGTATCCAGAATCAATTGCAATACCTGAAGAGCCTCGGCGTGACGGTCATCTACATGACGCCGATTTTCGAGGCGCCCTCGAACCACAAGTACGACGCCCGCGACTTCAGCGTGGTCGATGACAACTTCGGTGGTGACGCCGCATTGACCGCGTTGGTCAACGCCGCGCACGCCGAGGGCATGTACGTGGTGCTGGACGGTGTGTTTAACCACGTGTCTTCCGACAGCCCGTATTTCGATCGGTACGGTCAGTACGCCACCGTGGGCGCGTGCGAAAGCGCCAACAGCCCGTATGCCGGCTTGTTCAAGCCGTTCTTCCCGCACGTTCCGAGCGCGCAAGACCCGACCGCGCCGTGCTCTGACAACCGCGATTACCCGGGTTGGTTCGGTTTCGACAGCTTGCCGGAATTTGACAGCGCGACCCCGGGCGGCCTTGCGCGTCAGGCGATTTGGGACGGTGGTATCGTCCACCCCTCGGGCAAGAACGCCGAAATCGGGACGTACTGGATTACCGATTTCAACATCGACGGCTGGCGCCTCGACGTGGCCAACGACGTTGACCCGTCCGGCTCGTTCGGCACCAACGACTATTGGGAGAATTTCCGTGACCGCGTGAAGGCGGCTGACCCCGAAGCCTACATCGTCGGCGAATTCTGGGGCATCGGCACGCAATGGATTAGCGGCGGCCTCGCCAACGGCTACACCGCCACGGGCAGCAACCCGGGCGAGTGGGACGCGGTGATGAACTATCAGCAGACCAGCATGTTGATGGGCTTCTGGCGCGACAGCGCGCTGGAG
>JALONY010000268.1 GCA_025454715.1 Anaerolineae bacterium | reverse complement strand
CCGCCTGACGGTGGACGGCACGGCCTTTCACTTGCGCCCCCCGGGCGACAATTGGCTGACCCCGCCCGCGGGCGCTTGCCTCGGCTACGAGCGCACGCTGAACCTGCGTGAGGGCGTACTGCGCCGCACCGTGTTGTTCCGTGCCGAGACTGGCGCGACCGTGCGCGTGGCATTCGAGCGATTCGCCAGCCTCGCCGACGTGCACGTCTTGGCACAACGGGTGACCGTGACGGCCATCGACGGGGCGCCCAGCATCCTGCTGGAGGCATGGCAAGTGGCAAGAGCGCGCCACCACCAACCAAAACCGCCAGCACTGGGGCGACATCACGCTCAGCGCCAACGACGACGAGACCACATGGTCGGCGCGCACCCTGCAATCGGGCTATCGCGTGGCCATCGCCTCACGCTTGAGCAGCCCGCAACCGGTCGAGCCGGTGGCCAACGCCGACTCCCCCACCCTGCGGACACACGTCGTGTTGCCCAAAGACGGTGTGGTGACGTTCGAGAAGCTGACCAGCATCTACACCAGCCGCGACACCCAAGACCCATTGGCCGCCGCCCGCGCCAAAGCCAAGACTGCCCAAACCACCGGTTATGACGCGCTGTACGGCGCGCACATCGCCCAATGGGCGACCCACTGGCAGGCCAGCGACGTGCAAATCGAGGGCGACGAAGAGGCGCAAATCGCCATCCGCTTCACCCAATACCACGTCCTAATCGCCGCCCCGCAGCACGACGACGACGTGAGCATCGGCGCCAAAACCCTGTCCGGCCTCGGCTATAAGGGGCACGTGTTCTGGGACACCGAGCTATTCATCTTGTCGCCGCTGATTTACTCGCAACCCCACATCGCCAAAAATTTGCTGATGTACCGCTACAAGCGGCTGGCCGGTGCGCGCCGCAAGGCACACGCCAACGGTTACGAGGGTGCGATGTTCCCGTGGGAGAGCACCGACACCGGCGAGGAGACCACCCCCCAATGGTCAGACCCCCAGCCGGACGGCACGCGCATCCGCATCTGGACGGGCGACAACGAGCAACACATCAGCACCGACATCGCCTATGCCATTTTCCAATACTGGCATTGGACGGATGACGACGCCTTCATGCGCGATTACGGCGCCGAAATCGTCTTGGACACCGCCGTATTTTGGGGCAGCCGCGCCGAGCGCACCCCCGATGGCCGCTACGTCCTGACCAACCAAATCGGCCCCGACGAATATCACGAGAACATCGACAACAGCGTGTTCGTCAACCGCATGGCCGTCTGGCACCTGACCGAGGCACTCGGCTTGCTGAGCTGGCTGACGGCCAACGCCCCCGCCGACGCCGCCCGCCTGACCGAGCAACTCCAGCTCACCCCTGAACGGCTTGACCGCTGGCGCGACATCATCGCCAAGATGGTCATCCCGTTCGACGACAAAAAGCAGATCCACGTCCAATTCGACGGCTTCTTCGACCTCGAGTACGTGCCGGTGCCGCGCTATGAGCCGCGAGTCGGCGGCGTCTGGCCGATGCTCGGGCACCACCGCGCCCTGCGCTCGCAGGTCATCAAGCAGGCCGACGTGGTGATGATGATGGCCTTGCTGGGCGACCAAACCGCCCCCCGAGAGGTCATGCTGAACAACTGGAAGACCTATTATCCCCGTTGCGACCACGGTTCGTCGCTCAGCCCCTCGACCCACGCATGGGTGGCCGCCCGCCTCGGCCAAGACGAGGACGCCTATCATATGTTCCACCACGCCGCCATGATTGACCTGCAAGACAACAAGGGCAACGTGCGCGACGGAATCCACGGTGCGGCCTGCGGCGGCTTGTGGCAAGCCATCGTGTTCGGCTTCTGTGGCCTGCGGCTCGACGCCGATGGTCAGCCGCACCTCAACCCACGCCTTCCGGCACACTGGAAGCGCGTGACCTTCCATACGAACTATCGGGGAGAACTCCGCCGCTTTGTGGTGGAAAACCCCGTGTTGGTCGCTCCGTAAGCGGCGCAGCGGAGGCGCTGGCCGATGGGGATGTCGCACTCCCCCCCGCCAGCGCAACATGTGCGCCGTGTCTAGTAAGTTCGCCCGTCCTACACACTTTTGGAGGATTTTGCACCATGTTTAAGCGTTTTGCTCTGCTCTTGCTGGTCTTGGCGCTGGCGCTCCCCGTCGCCGCCCAAGATGAGCCCATCACCATCACCGTGGCCGGTTGGTCGTCCAACCCCGCCGAAGACGAAGCCCTGAGCGCGCGCCTCGCCGCGTTCAACGAGGCCAACCCGGGCATCGTGGCCGAGTTCGTCCCCTCGACCGACCACACCGTCACCATGCAGACCGCGTTCGCCAGCGGCACCTACCCCGAAGTCTTCTACGTCGATAGCTCGCGCCTGCCCGACTGGGCGACCGCTGGCGTCGTCGCCATCGGTGACGAGAGCATCGAGAACCCGGACGGCTTCTACCCGTCGCTGCTCGACGTGTTCACCTTCGAGGGTGACCTGTACTGCCCGCCCAAGGACTTCTCGACCATGGCGCTGCAATACAACAAGGACTTGTTCGACGCCGCTGGCCTCGAATACCCGACCGCCGACTGGACGTGGGAAGACCTGCGCGCCGCCGCTGAAGCCCTGACCGACGCCGAAGCCGGTGTCATCGGCCTCGTCACCCCGCCCAACCTCGAGCGCTGGCTGCCCTTCCTGTACCAAAACGGCGGCGCCATCTTCACCGAGGACGGTGAGTACGCCCTCAACGACGAGGCCGCCCTCGAAGCCCTCGACTTCTACGTCAGCTTTGCCGCCGACGGCATCGGTGGTGCCCCCTCGGCAGTCGATAGCGGCTGGGGTGGTGAGGCGTTCGGTCGCGGTCGCGCTGCGATGGCGATGGAAGGCAACTGGGTCATCCAATTCTTGCTGGACAACTACCCCGAGCTGAACTGGGGCGTGGCCGAGCTGCCCGCCGGTGAAGCCGGCAAGGCCACCATGGCCTTCACCGTGTGCTACGGTGTCGCCGCCAATGTCGAGGACGCCGAGGCCGAGGCCGCTTGGCAGGTCGTCAACTTCTTGACCAACGATGACGGCGCCGCCAGCGTTGCGTCGGTCAGCTTCGGCCCGATGCCGACCCGTCCGTCGGCTGCCGAGGCCTACCTCGCCAACTGGGAAGCCCGCACCGAGGGCAGTGGCGTGAACTATGAAGACTTCAACGCCTTCATCGTCGGTGGCGAGTACAGCTACCCGTGGGTGCTGCCGGTCGGCTTCCAGCCGTTCGCCGAGGCCTTCAACGCTGGCCTGCAACGCGCCTTCGACGGCCAAGCCACCGCCGAGGACATCCTCGCCGAGGTCGAGGCCATCGCCCAAGAACTGCTGGCCGAGTAAGCCCTAAACGGTGTTAAATTAGGCGGGGTGTGCCTTCTTCTCCACAAAGGCACACCCCGCCCCATTCCCCGACGCCACCCCCACCTTCCCCTCTCGTCGGGTGCAACTCCCCCTGTTTGGCCGCTTCGATCCTCAAGAAAGGTTTGGGCAACCCCATGGCCGTCATCGCGAAACTCCCGCCCAAAGGCCGCACACAAGCCCAACGTGCCCGCGCCGAGGCACTCGCCGGATATTTGTTCATGGCTCCGGCCATGGCCATCTTTTTGGTCTTTTTGATCATCCCCATTTTCTTTGCGCTCGTCATCAGCCTGACCGACTGGAACGGCATCACCCCGCTCGGCCAGACCCCCGCCAGCGCCACCGGCGCCCTCACGCTCGAAAACCTGACCGACGCCCCCGTGACCGTGCCCGCGGGCACCGTGTTCTCCAACGG
>JALONY010000267.1 GCA_025454715.1 Anaerolineae bacterium | reverse complement strand
GGGGCGGAGCTCCAAAGCCCCCGACTGGCTCGACTCGCTGGGTTATGGCCGCCCCCAAGAGACGGTCGTAGACCCCAAGGTCGGCTATGCCACCCGCCTGTATCGCAAGCCCGAGTCGTTCAATCAACCGTGGCACATCCTGTACATGCCCGCCAAAGCCCCACAAACCCGCGGTGGCGCAATTTTCGAAATCGAAGGTGGCATATGGATGGTTGCGCTGGGCGGCTACGCCGGGCGGCATATGGATGGTTGCGCTGGGCGGCTACGCCGAGGATTACCCCCCGACCGACGAGGACGGTTTCATCGCCTATGCCAAAAGCCTGCCGGAGCCCGATGTCTACGAGGCGATGAAGGACGCCCAGCCGCTGGGCGACATCGCAGGGGCCGCTGGGCGACATCGCAGGGTATCGGCGCACCAACAACGTGATGCGCCACTACGAGAAGATGGCGCTCCCCGCCCGCTTCGCCGTGACCGGTGACGCAGTGTGCGGCTTCAACCCGATTTATGGGCAAGGCATGACCGCCGCGGCGATGGGCGCGGTATTGCTGTCCGATTGCGTGCGCCACGCCCCCTCACCTGAGATGGTCGGGCACACCTTCCAAAAGAAGCTGGCCGCCCAAAACGCCGACATCTGGCTGATGTCCACCGGCGAGGACTTCCGGCACGCCGCCACCGAGGGCAACCGCCCGAATTGGACGGGGCGGCTGGTGCAGCGCTACATGGACGAGTTGCTGTCGGTCATCGCCAAAGACGACGGCATCGCCCGCCGCTTCTTGCACGTCGTCAACCTCGATCAACCGCCCACCGCGCTGTTTCAACCGGCAGTTTTGGGCGCGTTGCTGCGCCATAAGCTGGCGGGCAAGCGCGCTTAGCCCATCGACTGCGCGAAGGCGGCGCGGCTGTTCTCGATGTATTCCAACGATTGGTGCCTAAAGTAGGTATCGTACAGCTCGGCATAGTGCCCGCCTGACGTCATCAGGTGGGCATGATTGCCTTGCTCGATAATCGCGCCTTGCTTGAGGACGATAATCCGGTCGGCGCTACGGACGGTGCTCAGGCGGTGGGCAATCAAGATCGAGGTCGATTGGCGCAAAATCATCTCCAGCGCCTCTTGGATTTGCGCCTCGGTGAACGGGTCAACGCTGGCGGTGGCCTCGTCGAGGATGAAGATGGCCGGTTGCTGCACCAGCACCCGCACGAGGCTGACCAGTTGGCGTTGACCCATGCTCAAGCGCGCCCCGCGCTCACCCACGTCGGTCAGCAAGCCGTTGGGCATGGTCTCCAGCCACTCGCCCCCACCGATGCTGTGGGCGATGGCGTCGATTTCGGCGTCGGTGGCCTCGGGGCGGCTATAGCGCAGGTTTTCGAGGATGGTGCCGCTGAACAAAAACGGTTGCTGGGGCACCAGCCCGAGCTTGCTGCGGTATTGGTGCAAGTCCAGCGTGCGGATGTCGCGCCCGTCGATGCGAATCTGACCGGCCTGAAACTCGTAAAAGCGCGTAATCAGCTTGGCGAGGGTCGATTTGCCCGCGCCGGTGTGCCCGACGAACGCCACGCTTTCGCCCGGGGCAATCGTCAAGCTGAAGTCGTTCAAGACCGGCGGGGTGTCGTCATAGGCGAACGTCACGCGGTCGAACTCGATCTTGCCCGCCAAGCCCGCCACCGGCTCGTGCGCCGTCTGTTTGACGGTGTTGTCGGCGTCGATGAGCGCAAAAATCCGCTCAGTCGAGCTCAGCGCCTGCTGAAACTGGCTCCAAAAGGTCGAGAGGTTTAGGATGGGGAAGTAGAACCGGTCTACCCCCTGAATGAACAAATACCACATCCCCAGCGACAACGCGCCCGACACCACCACCTGCGCGCCCGCATAGGTGATGATGGCGATGGCGATGGCCGCGATGATGTTGAGCACCGGGAACACCGCCGCCAGCACCAGCCCGCGCCGCATATTGGCCTGAAACGACTGCGAATTGACGCGGTGGAACTCGTCGTACAAGGCCGCCTCGCGCCGGAAGTTCTTGGCCACCATGATGCCGCTGACGCTCTCTTGGATGGCGTCGTTGACGTTGGCGGTGGCGCGGCTGCCGGTGCGGGTGGTACGGCGCGCCAAGGTGCGGAAGCCCATGCTGGCCAGCAAGGTCAACGGCGTGGTCAAAATCAGCAGCATCGTCAGCCCGAACGAGGCGTTGAACAAGATGATCATCAACACCACCAGTTGGATCATCTGCGTCACCACGTCGCTGGCGATGACCGCCACCTCGCCGAACTCTTGCGTATCGTTGGTGATGCGGCTGACGATTTTGCGCGTCCTTGCGCATCTGCGCCACCACACTCCCCAGCGTGACGCCGGTCAGGTAGCGGCGCACCCAGCCGATGAAATATTGCACGAAGGCCGTGATGACCAGCGCGACCACGAAAAACGTCAACGCCTCGCTCGAGGCACTCACGGCGCGCATCTCGCCCAGCGCGTTCGACAACCAGAGCGGCTCGTAAAATTGGAACCACGGCAGGCCGCTCTCACCACGCCCCAGCGCGTCGATGGCATCGGAGAACCAGACCGGCTGGAAGGCGGCCAAGAACGACAAGACCGTCAGGCTGAGCAAGATGATGACCACCTCGCGCTTGAAGCCCTTGAGGTAGCTGGCCATCCGCCGATACAAATAGCCATCGGTATAGCTGCGGTCGTACTTGTCGCCTTGTTCCAAGCCGCGAAAAATCGTCGCCATGCGCTGTGCCACCTAATGGGATGTTTGGACGTTCAACTTTATCTGAACGTCCAAGATACCACTGTTCGGCGCGCCAACGGACTGCGATGGTCTAAACCCTATCCGCCTAAGCCGTCATAAGCCGAAATTTTGGCACGCCACGAGTCTGGCACGGGGATGGTCGCGTTGGCGGTGTAATCGAACGCCACCCCGACAATGACCGCGCACCGTGCGGCTGAACACCACCGCATCGCCGTCATCCAACGTGATGGGCGACCGGTAATCGACCTCGGCACGCGCCATGATGATGCCGAAATCGGCCAGTTTGCCGTCCCACAGCGCGAGGTCGCGCACATAGATGATGCGCGCTTGCTCGATATAGGTCAGGTATTTGGCGTTGTTGACGTGCCCGAGCGAGTCGATGTCGCCATAGCGCACCGGCATGACGTAGCGATGACGAAAGCCCTCAGGGGTGGGTATCATGGGTGTACCTCATTGGGAGTGGTAAGCACAGACAAAGAACCGAATCGCGGTTCGGTTTCAGTATACCGCACCCCACCATCCCTTTAGCGGGCGGCCAGCCACGCCAGCACGATTTGCCCGAAATCGGGGCGATTGGCGAAAAGCTGCACCCCGCGCCCCGCGCCCTCATACGGCAATAGCTCGGCGGCTTGGGCGGCTTGGCGCACGGCCTCGGCGGTGGCCAACGACGCCCCATCCTCGGCATCGACGGCCAACACCATCGGGCGCGGCCCCATCGCACGGGCGGCGTCGGTCAGCGCGGGCGCGTCGGCAGGGCTGACGACCACCGCCCCGACGCACCGCGACTCCGTCGCGCAGCCAATCAAGCCCGCGTTGGCGCCCGCCCCCACCCCGATGACCACGAGGCGCCCCGCGCTCACGTCGGGCTGCACCGCCAGCACCTCGAACACCTCGGCCAAGACAGCCGCCTCGACCGCCTCGCCCACCGTCAGCACCGTATAGCCCGCCTCGCGCAGGCTGACCGGCAAGCCGCCCCATGCCTCGAAGCTGGCACCCAGCAGCAGCACGCCCAACGCGCCCGCCCGCCCGTTGTATACCTCGGCGTCGATGACGCGCCCATCACGCAACGGGATGCTAATCAGGTTGGGGCGCGCCAGTGTCGGCAAGGCAATCTCGGTCGAGACGGCGGCATTGGCCGGCAATCCGGCGATTTGGGGCAACGTCACACCGTCCCCGACCGGCACATCGTCGGGGATTTCGGTCGGGAAACGAATATCGGGCGAGGGGCTGGGCAAGACCTCAGGGAAGGCGGCGGTCGGGGTCGCGCTCGGCTCGGGGCCGAAAACCGCCTCGCACCCCGCCGCGCACAACAGCACGATCAAGCACAAAATACGCATGGTTGCCTCTTTTTCTCGGCGCGTCGCTCAGGGCGGCACGCCCCAAAGTTGGCCGGTTTTGTGCATCCGCCCAACAATCAATCGCCAAAGCGCACGCAACGGTATATAATACGCCAAGATTACAGTCTATCCACCGCCGGAGAACAAGACGGGTATGCCGACTCAGCCCACACGTTACCTCAGCGTCGTCGTCGCGCTCGCGGCGGTCGCCTTGCTGGCCAGCGGATGCTTGCTGCGCGCCAGCTCCGAAGAAATCCCCGCCACAGCCGTGGCGCAAAACCTGCCCACCCTGACGCCGACCGCCACCGAGACCGCGGTATTGCCGACGCCCGAGCCGCAAGTCACGACCGAGTTCGTGGTCGTCACCGCCACCCCCGACGAGACCTTGCTGGCCGCCCAAGCCACCGCAGACGCGCTCTCGACCCTCAGCGCCGCCGCCAACCCGCCGGGCGTGACCGAGGTCGCACAGCTCGACCCCCTCGCCCCGACCCTCGACCCGCTGATTCTGGAAGTCACCCAGACCGTCGCGGCAGCCACCCAAATCTTTGCCGACCTGACCGCCACCGCCGAAGCCCCGTTGTTGCTGCCCACCCTGACCCCGACCAGCGAGTTCATCCCGACCGCGACGCCCGCCAGCAGCGTGCCCATCAGCGGCACCGACTGCATTCACGTCGTGAGAGCCGGTGAGAACCTGTTCCGCATCGGCCTGCGCTACGGCGTCCCGTTCCAGACCATCGCCAATTACAACGGCATCGCCAACCCGACCATCATCAGCATCGGCCAAGAAATCAGCATCCCCAACTGCGGCCAAGGCACCACCGACCTCGGTAGCGGCGCGGGCGGCTCCGAGACGGGCGGCGCCGTCGGCGCACCGGTCGTGTCGGGCACGCCGATCGGTCAGGGCGGCATCTGCGGTAGCCCCTACATCGTCGATCAATACGAGACGCTGTTCAGCATCTCGCTGAGCTGCAACGTGCTGATTCGCGACATCATGGCGCTCAACCCGACCATCACCAACCCAGACCTGATTTACTTCAACCAACAACTGACGATGCCCTAACCCAAAGGCAGCCTGATGCGCGAGACCATCACCCACACCCAACGCCTCTACGACGGGCGCGTGATTGCGCTGGACGTGCACGACATCACCCTGCCCGACGGGGCACCCGCGGTGCGTGAGCGGGTCGTGCACCCGGGCGCGGTCGCCATCGTCCCGCTCGATGCCGCGGGCAACGTGTTGATGGTGCGCCAATTTCGGCTGGCCGCCGACCGCGTGATGCTGGAGATACCGGCGGGCACGCTCAAGGTCGGCGAAGACCCGCTGGTCTGCGCCGAGCGTGAGCTGCAAGAGGAGACCGGCTACCGCCCGGGCAAGCTGGAGCCGCTGGGCGGGGTGTTCGTCGCCCCGGGCTACACCACCGAGTACATCCACCTCTACCTCGCCACCGACCTGACCGAATCGCGCTTGCCCGGCGATGAGGACGAGTTCATCGAGCTAGAGCGCGTGCCGCTGGCGCAAGCCGTGGCGTGGACGCTGGACGGCACGCTCATCGACGCCAAGAGCGTCACCGCCCTGCTGAAGACGGCACGCCGTCTGGGCGTCTGACTGGCCTAACGACACAGCGCGTGGGCGTCGCCGCTCACGCGCTGTGCTTACCCGAAAGAAGTGTTGACAACATGGTGCGCGTCGCACAGTTCGGCATCGTGCTGGGCGCGTTGGGTCTGCTCATCCTCGTGATTGGCTTGTTCCCCGGCCTGCTCGGTTTCGCCCCAACCCCCGGGGTCGGCCTACTCCAGCTCGTGATGATTTTGTTCGGGTTCAGCCTGTTGGTGCTGGGGGCGTTGCTCTACGTCAAGTTCACCTTCTACACCAACCAGCCGTCCAACCTCGTCCAGCAGGTCGGCTCGCGGCTCGGCCTGACCGGTCTGGTCTTCGCGACCCTGTGCGGCCTCGCCGACATCCTCGGGTTCGGCAGCAGCCGCGGCATCGCCGCTGGCGACATCGTGGTCGGCCAGCTCCAAATCGCGGGCATCATCGGCAGTTTTTTCTTGTCGTCCTTGGGCGTCTTGATTTACGCCATGAGCGGTGACCCCGAGGATTAGGCCATCCCGTGCAGGCAGGTCATCCGCCCGCCCTGATGCTCGGTCAGCTCGAGGAGGCCGCCCAAGCGGTGGCGCAACCACCCCAGCGCCTCATCATCCCCCACCGACACGATCCGCCCGTGGTGCGGGTGCGCCCGATAGGCCGCGACGGTGTCGAGGTCATCATGCTTAGGGTCAGGCACGAAGCCGCGCCCGACATCGGTCAAGCCGTGACCGTCCACCCACATCGCCCAAGCATTGGGGTCGGACG
>JALONY010000266.1 GCA_025454715.1 Anaerolineae bacterium | reverse complement strand
GGGCGGATGCGCTGCACTGCGATGAGGTTGGCGACGATTTGGGTCAGGTTGGCACGGCGCAGGTAATCGCGCCCATCGAACACCACCAGCAACGGGACGGGCTGGGTGGTCGGGGGGTGGTATAGCCACACATCGCGCCGGTCATCGCCCACCAGCGTCGGGTGGTAGATGGCGTGGCGGGTGATTTCGCCCTGCGGGGTGTTGCTCATGAACTCGGTCAGGACGTTGACTTGGCGCTTGGGCATGGCGAAATAATTGTTGCTGTAGCCCAGCCCGTTGGCGATTTGGTGGCGGTTGAGCGGGTCGAGGGCGCGCTCGTCCTCGTCGTCGGGGTCGTAGGTGTAGACGTACTCGACGTAGGCGTCTTCGGGCAGGGCGATCTCATACGTCCACAGCCCGGCGGCGATTTGCGACAGTTGCGCCACGCCGGTTTGGGCGCTGCCCCATTGGTTGAAGTCGGCGATGAGCTCGGGCGCGGTCTCGCCTTGCCAGACGAAAATGGCACGGTCGCCGTCGATGACGGGCGCGCCCTCGGCCTTGGCGCGGTCGAGCAGTTCGGCGGGGGTGAAGGGCATGGGGGCGTCCTTTCGGGCAGGTGCGCGTGCAAACGTTAAGCAGTATAGGCGCGCAACGTTAAGCCTCGGCTAACACCGTGTTATCGGGGTGCGAAACGCAAACAGCCGCCCCGTTGCTGGGGCGGCTGTGGCAGTGCGGAAGACGGGTGACGCCGAAATTACTTGACGTCGACCTTGGCGCCAGCCTCTTCGAGCTGCTTCTTGGCGTCGGCGGCCTTGTCCTTGGTGACGGCTTCGAGCAGCTTGTGGGGAACCTGCTCGACGGCGTCCTTGGCTTCCTTGAGGCCGAGGCTGGTCAAGGTGCGGACGACCTTGATGACGTTGATCTTGTTCGGGCCGCCATCGGTCAGGATGACATCGAACTCGGTCTTCTCTTCCTCGACGGGGGCAGCGGCGGCGGCGACCGGCGCGGCGGCCATCATCATGCCACCACCGGTGGCGGCCTTGACGCCCCACTTGTCTTCGAGCAGGGTCTTCAGCTCAGCGGCTTCGAGGATGGTCAGGGCGCTCAGTTCTTCCACGAGTTTCTGCAAATCGGCCATTTCGGGTATCCTTTCGTGAGTTTCACGAACTCTGGGATGGTTTTAGGGGATGAGGGGTGGTGCAGTGGCAAGGGCGGGGCGATTAGGCCGCGCTGTCCTTGTCCTTGTCTTCCAACGCCTGAATGACGTTGACGATGCTGGCAGTCGCCTGTTGCAGGACGCTGACCAAGCCTTGCGCCGGGGTGACGACCAGACCGATGATCTGGGCGCGCAGCTCCTCGAGCGACGGCAGCTTGGAAAGCGCATCGACTTGCGCTGCGGTGAGGGTGCTGGCACCCATCTGGCCGCCGGTGATTTTCATCTTCTCGGTGCGTGCCGCGTCGGCGCTGTATTCCAGAACCGCCTTGGCGACGCCGGGCAGGTTCTCCATGCCCAGCGCGATGGCGACCGGCCCCTTGAGCAGGTTTTCCGGCACTTGCCAACCGGCCTGCTTGAGGGCGATGCCCAAGAGGGTGTTCTTGGTCACGATGTACTTGCCGCCCGCGCCGCGCACGACGGCGCGCAAGCCCTCGATGTCCTTGACGCTCAGGCCTTGCGACTGCACGACGACGAAGCCGCCGGTCTTGTTGAGCAGCGCAACGTACTGCGCGACCAACCGTTCTTTACGTTCACGTGTGATAGCCAAAGTGCATTACCTCCTTTCCTTGAGGATTTGGGTGTCTTTGCGCGCTGGCCGGTGTGACGAAAAACCGGCGGTTCTGCCTGAACATGCACGCAGAAGGCCGCCGGTGTAAGGGTTACGCCGAATGCCTTTACCTCTGCGGGAGATTAAGGGGGATGTGTGACCCCCGCCCGCGCTCTGCGGCAAAGAACAGGTGCATTATAATCGGTCAAGTAAGCGAGTCAAGGGCGCTGCACAACCCAACGGTTGCCCACTGTAGGGGGTATGCCCCTACACACCAGCCCATCGGATTGGTTATAGTGGGTGTTTCAGGTGATTCTCGATTGGCTTTTGTGTAGAACGCGCATGACCGACCCAACCCCAACCCCTTCCCCCCAAACCCCGCCGCCGATGAAGACGGTGGAGGCTGTCGCCCCGCAACGTTTGACCGTCACGCAGCGCCGCCGCCCCAATACCTTGGGGTGCGTGTTCACGCTGGTGACCGCGTTGGCGTGCGCGGGCGTCTTGATTGTGGCCGGTTTGTTCTTGCCACCGGTCAATTTGTATGAGCGCTTGTTCGGGACGCCGTATGTGGCGCTGGACGCGGCCAACAACGCCGTCGCGCTCGACGGCCTGACCGTGGCGCTCGACCCTGCCGACGCCGGTACGGGCTTTGGGGTGGCCATCGCGGCGCTCTCGCCCGAGGCGTTCGCCAGCCCCGACGCCCCGACGTGGGCGCAACAAGCCCGCGCCGCCGTGCCGCGCTTCTTGGCCTTGCAAAGCGCGGTCTACGACCTCGCCACCACCGGCACCGCGCCCGCGCAGGTCGGGCTCGATTTGGTCGTGCCGCAAGGCGTGGCGCTGGACTCGCTGGATGCCTATGGCTACGACATCGAGACCGGTCGCTGGCGCTTCTTGGCCAGCCAGCCGACCACGGCAGGTACCTTGTCCATCCGGCTCGAAGACCTGCCGGATCGGGTGGCGTTGTTCGTCGCCAACCCGATTGACCCGCAGGTGATTATCCCGCTCGACATCACCGAGACGCTCGACCCCGACGTGGCGCGCCTCGCCACCATCGTCCTGCCGTCCGGCTTGTCGCCCAACGCGGCGGGGCAGTTGGTCGGTGGGCTGGCACCGGGCTGGCAAATCGGCGCGGGCTACCGCGTGATGCCGCTGGTTCAGAACTTTACCGACCCCCGCGCCCTCGATGTCGAGACCGTGCGCGCCATCGTCGGCAGTGGGGCGGCGCGCCGTGCCCATGCCGAGCAATTGGCGGCGGTGGCGCTGGGCGGTGGCTTTTCGGGCGTGTTCATCGATTATCGTGGCCTGCCCGACGAGTCTCGCGATGACTTCAGCGCCTTCATCCGCACCGCCGCGCAGACCTTGCGCGCCAACGGGTTGTCGTTGGGGGTGATTGTGCCCGCCGCGCAAAACGTGGAAGGTGCGTGGGTGACCGGTGCATACGATTGGCGTGCCATCGGTGCCGCCGCCGATTTCGTCGAGGTCGAATTGCCGCTCAACCCGACCGAGTACGCCGCGGGCGAAAACCGATACGTCGAGGCCTTGTTGCGCTGGGCAACCCGCGAGGTCAGCCGCTACAAGCTGATTGCGGGCTTGTCGGCGTTTTCGGTGCGCGAGGTCGGCGGCGCGTTCTCGACCGTCGAGTATCAGGCGGCGCTGGCCAAGCTGGGCAACGTCCGCGTGACCAGTGAGCTGTCGTCGGTCGGGTCGGTCGAGCCCGGCGGGGTGATTTTGGCCGAGCTGGACGGGCTCACGGCGGTGCCCGGCCAAGACCC
>JALONY010000008.1 GCA_025454715.1 Anaerolineae bacterium | reverse complement strand
TACAAATCGAGGTTGAGCAGCAACACGCCCGAGACACTGCCGTACTCGGTGCCCTTGAGATACTCGGTCAGCCATTGCGCCTGCGCGAGGTTGCGCGGGTAGCCGTCGAGCAACACGCCCGCATAACCCGCCACGTCCGCCTGCTCCAGCCGGTCTTGCAGCACCGCGTTGGTGGTCGCGTCATCGACCAAGATACCGGCGTTGATGGTGTCTTGGACGCGCTTGGCGAGGTCGTCGGTGCGGCTACGCATGGCGCGGAACAAGTCGCCGGTCGAGACGTGCAGCAGGTTGTAGCGCTCACACAACAGCGCGGCTTGGGTGCCCTTGCCCGCGCCCTGAACGCCCATAATCAACAAGAATCGTTTGGCCATGATAGGTTGGGTTCGCCCCCTGACGAAAGTCTGCCAAAATCAAAAACGCTCACGCCACGAGCGGTAAAGCCCCAGCGTGAGCGTCGAACGTGCAAAAGGCCGCGCCGCCCGCGATTACTTCAGGAAGCCGCGATAGTTGCGCATCACGAGCTGGGCTTCGAGCTGGCGCATGGTCTCGATGACCACACCGACCAAGATGATCAAGCCGGAGCCGGTGATGACGTTGGCCGCGTTGACCGACGTACCCGGGGTGTATTGCCCCGCGAACAGCACCGAGTTGATGAAATCGACGATGCCCGGGGTGATGGCGATGATGCCGAGGAACAGCGCCCCGACCAGCGTGATGCGGCGCGTCACCCGCGACACGAAGTCTTGGGTTTGCTTGCCCGGGCGGATGCCGGGGATGAAGCCGCCGTTGCGCTGCAAGTTGCCGCTCAGGTCTTGGTTGCCCACCATCACGTCGGAATAGAAGAACGTGAAGAACACGGTGAGCAAGAAGAACGACAGCCAGTAGAACAGGCCTTGTTGGTTGCCGAAGGCGTTGCGGATGCCGTTGCCGAAGTCGCCCTCGGGGAAGAAGCTGACCACGACCGCCGGGAGCGTGATGATGGCCTGCGAGAAAATCAACGGGATCATGCCGACGGGGTTGACCTTCATCGGGATGTGGGTACGGGCGCCGCCGTATTGCTTGCTGCCGCGCACGCGCTTGCCGTATTGCACCGGGATGCGGCGCTCGCCCTCTTGGATGTAGATGATCACGAAGATGCTGACCACCGTCAGGACGATGAACAAGCCGATGTTCCACAGCACCGGAATCGAGCTATCACCGGCCATCTGCGCGAGGTTGGTGGGCACTTGGGCGACGATGCCGCTGAAGATGATCAGCGAGATACCGTTGCCGATGCCTTGCTCGGTAATCAGCTCACCCAGCCAGACCGCGAACATGGTGCCCGCCGTCATGCTGAACAACACCGAGACCGTCAGCAAGAAGTCGCTGCCGAAGCCCGGGATGATTTGCTGGCCGGTGCCCAAGAGCGAGTTGAAGATTTGGATCTGGCCGAAGGCTTGCAGGAACGCCATCGGGATGGCCAGATAGTAGGTGTAGCGGGTGATGACATCGCGGCCACCCGGCTCCTTTTGCAGCTCGGCCAAGCGCGGGATGAGCGGGATGAGGAGCTGGAGGATGATGGACGCGGTGATATAGGGGTACACGCCGTTGGCAATCACGCTGAAGTTGCGTACCGCCCCGCCCGAGAGCAGGTTGAGGACGTTGATGAGGCCAGCACCGGCTTGGCCGGGCTGCAACAACGTCTCGATGGCGTTGGTATCGACACCGACGACCGGCACGTGCGCGGCGAACTGATAGACCAGCAGGATGAGGCCGGTCACCAGCAGTTTGTTGCGCACATCGGGCAGGCGCCAGATGTCACGGAAAGCTCTGAACATAAACCCTCGTCTTCTTCGTCACGACGTATCAAACAGAAAGCGGGTCGGGGCGCGTGCGCCGCCGACCCGTCGAGTCGTTCTTACGCCTTTTCGGCCAGCTTCGCGAGGTCTTCCTTACGCAGCTTCTTGACGGTGGCGTGAGCGCCCTTGACCAACAGCTCGACCTTCTCGATCTTGCCGCCCGCCTTGGTGATGCCCTCTTCCGCCGACTTGCTGAAGCGGTGCGCCTTGACGGTCAACGCCTTGGTCAGCTCGCCCCCACCCAGCACCGCGATGGGCTGAGCGGCATCACGGATGACGCCCTTGGCCGCCAGCTCGGCGTTGGTGACGGTCGCGCCCGCCTCGAACAGCTCTTCCAGCGTCCCGAGGTTCACTTCCTGATACTCGATGCGGAAGATGTTGGTGAAACCGCGCTTGAACGGCAAGCGGCGCACCAACGGGAGCTGACCACCCTCGAAGTAGTGGGCGATGCCCTTGCCAGCGCGAGCGCCAGCACCCTTCGTACCGCGGCCAGCGGTCTTGCCTTTACCGGCGGCGATACCACGACCGACGCGGGTCTTCTTGCGGCGTGCGCCCTTGTCGGACTTCAAATCATGCAGCTTCATGGGTTAGCCCTCTTGCTCGACTTCTTCCACGCGCACGAGGTGCTTGACCTGTTCGATCATGCCCCGAATCTGCGGCGTGTCCTTGTGGACGACGCTGGTCTGGAGCTTGCCCAAACCCAACGTCTTGACCGTGACGCGCTGGCCTTGACCATAGCCAATCACACTGCGCACCAGCGTAATCTTCAATGCTTTCGCCATGAGGGTTACTTGGCCTCCTCAGCAGGGGCGGTCTGCGCGGCGGCGCGGGCAGCACGCTCCCAGAACGGGCGCATCTGATCGACCGTCTTGCCGCGCATCGCGGCCAATTCCTCGGCGCTCCGCAGCGACTTGAGCGCCTCGATGGTGGCCATGGCCACGTTCAGCAAGTTGCTGCTGCCCTGCGACTTGGTCAACACGTCGCGGATGCCGACGGCCTCGAGCACCGCACGCACACCACCACCGGCAATCACGCCGGTACCGGGCGACGCGGGCTTGAGCAGCACGCGGGCACCGCCCCACTTGGCGCTCACCTCGTGGGGGATGGTCGAGCCGCTGAGGGCGACCTTCCACAGGCGGCGGCGGGCGCGGTCGCTGCCCTTGCGGATGCTGTCGGGCACGGCGCGGCTCTTGCCCACGCCGATGCCGATGCGACCCTTGTTGTCGCCGACGATCACCACCGTGCGGAAGGCGAAACGACGGCCACCCTTGATTACCTTGGCGACGCGGGTAATGTCTACCACACGCTCATCAAGCTCTTCGCGATCCTCTTGCTCGCGGTCGCGACGCTCTCTCTTCTCACGCTTTTCAGCCATGCCAATGCTCCGTCGTTTCTTTAGAACTCTAGGCCGCCCTCGCGGGCGCCTTCGGCCAAGGCCGCCACGCGGCCATGGTAGCGGAAGCCACCGCGGTCGAACACCACTTGGGTGATGCCAGCGGTCTTGGCGCGCTGCGCCACCACCTGCCCGACAATCTTAGCGGCTTCCGACTTGGTCTTGCCAGCGGCTTGGGCGGCCACTTCGGCGTCGATGGTCGAGGCCGAGGCCAGCGTGTGGCCGGTCTCGTCGTCGATCAACTGCGCGTAGATGTTGGCCACGCTGCGGTAAATGTTGAGGCGCGGGCGAACCGCGGTGCCCTCGATGCGGGCGCGGACGCGGGTGTGACGCCGCTCACGCGATGCGCGCTTGTGCTTTGCGATTTTCTCGTTCATGCTGCCAGCCCCGGCTTATTTCTTCTTCGCCGCGCCAGACTTGCCGGCCTTGCGACGGACGATTTCGTCAGAGTAACGCACACCCTTGCCCTTGTACGGCTCGGGCGGGCGAAGCTTGCGGATGTCGGCAGCGACCTGCCCCACCACTTGCTTGTCGATGCCGTCGATGTGCAGCACCGTGCCCTTGCGGTCGGTGGGCACCTCGAACGAGATACCTTCCGGCGCAGGCACCGGAATCTCGTGCGAGTAACCCAGCTTCATCACCAGTTGCTTGCCGCGCATTTCGGCGCTATAGCCGGTGCCTTCGATGATCAGGGTGCGGCGGAAGCCGGTCGAGACCCCCGTCACCATGTTCGAGACCAGCGCACGGGTCAGGCCGTGCAACGCACGATCCGTCCGCGAGTCGCTGGCGCGCTCCACCTGCACCGAGCCGTTCTCTTGCGAGACGCTCATGGTTTCGGGCAGGGTGTGCTTGAGTTCGCCCTTCGGGCCCTTCACAAACACCTCGCGGCCATCGATTTTGAAATCGACCTTGGCCGGCAGGGTGATGATTTTCTTACCTACACGCGACATGCTTCACCCCTTACCACACGTAGCAGATGACCTCGCCGCCGACGCGCTCACGCTTGGCTTGGGCCGCCGTCATCACACCCCGCGGGGTGGTCATGATGGCGATGCCCGTGCCGCTCAGCACGCGGGGCAGGTCGTTGCTGCCGCGATACACCCGACGACCGGGCTTGCTCACGCGGGTCATGTTGGTGATGACCGGGCGGCGCAGGCGGCGCGGGCCGTAATACTTCAGCTCTAGGTGGATCATCGGGATCGGCGCTTCTTCACCGACCGTATATCCTTCAATATAGCCTTCTTCGTGCAGAATACGGGCTATCTCAATCTTGATTTTGCTCTTGGGCACGTCCACCGCGGCCTTACCGGCCATCAGGGCGTTGCGGATGCGGGCGAGCATATCGCCAATCGGATCGGAAACCATGGCGCCCTCCTTACCAGCTCGACTTCACAAGGCCCGGGATCTCGCCGCGCAGCGCCAGCTCGCGCACGCAAATACGGCAAAGCCCAAACCGACGGTAGAACCCACGCGGACGACCGCAGCGGGTGCAGCGGTTACGCACCTGCACATCGTGCTTGCGGCGCGTTTCGCGGATGATCATTGACTTCTTGGCCATCGCTTCGTCCCCTTAGTTTTCCTTGAAGGGCATACCCATCAGCTTGAGCAGACGGCGACCCTCTTCGTCGGACTGTGCCGACGTGACAATGGTGATTTCCATCCCACGAACCTTATCGATCTTGTCGAATTGGATCTCGGGGAAAATCAGCTGCTCGCGCAAGCCGATGGTGTAGTTGCCGCGCCCGTCCAGCTTGGACGGGATGCCGCGGAAGTCGCGGATGCGCGGCAAGGCGATGTTGATCAGGCGGTCGAGCATCGACCACATGCGCTCACCGCGCAACGTGACCTTCACGCCGATGGCGCGGCCTTCACGCAGCTTGAATTGCGCCACGCTCTTCTTGGCGCGGGTGACCACCGGCTGTTGGCCGGTGATGATGCGCAGGTCTTCGACGGCGGCGTCGATCGACTTCGGGTTATCGAGCGCTTCGCCCATCCCGATGTTGATGACCACCTTCTCGATGCGCGGCACCTGCATGATGCTGGTGTACTTGAACTCGTTCATCAGGGCGGCCTGCACTTCCTCGCGGTAGCGAGCCAGCAGCACCGGCGTGATTTTCTTGGTTGCGTTCTCTGCCATGGTACGTATCCCTCAGCCGTGGCCTAGTCGATGTCGGCTTGGCACTTCTTGCAGAAGCGCACTTTGGCGCCATCCTGCTTGAAGCGGTAGCCCACGCGGGTGGTCTTGCTGCACGACGGGCACACCAACATCACGTTCGACAAATCCAGCGGGGCGTTGAACTCCACGATTTGCGCCGGGATTTGGCGACCGCCGACCTGTTGAGCCTTCTTGTGGCGCTTGCGAAGGTTCACACCCTCGACCACCACACGGTTTTCCTTGGGCATCACCTCGACGACTTGCCCTTTTTGGCCGAGGTCACGCCCCGCGATCACCTCGACGGTGTCGCCAGTCTTTATGCGCTGCATGGTCTATCGTCTCCTTACAGCGTCTCGGGGGCCAGCGACACGATCCGCGCAAAGCCCTTTTCACGAAGCTCACGAGCGACCGGCCCGAACACGCGGGTGCCCTTGGGCGACCACTGTCCGTCCTTGTCTTGATCGCCCAAAATCACGGCGGCGTTGTCGTCGAAGCGGATGTACGAGCCATCGCTCCGGCGGAATTCCTTCGACACGCGCACAATCACGGCCTTGACCACATCGGCCTTCTTGACGCTGCCGTTGGGCGAGGCCGACTTCACGACGGCCACCACCACATCGCCAACGTACCCATAGCGACGGCGCGAGCCGCCCAACACACGCATCACCAACACTTCTTGGGCGCCGGTGTTGTCGGCCACCTTCAGGCGAGACTCATTCTGAATCATGGCCTAGGCCTCCCCGCCCACTTGCTTCGGGTCAATCACCAGACCCTCAGAGTCCTCGAGCACGGCCTCGACCACCCAACGCTTGTGGCGGCTCAGCGGCTTGCTCTCGACAACGCGCACCAGCGACCCGACCTTGATCGAGTTGCTCTCGTCGTGCGCCATAATTTTCTTGGTCGAGATAACGACCTTCTTGTACACCCGGTGCAGCTTGCGGCGCTCGATGGCGACGACGACGGTTTTGTCCATCTTGTCGCTCACCACGCGCCCCACCAACCGGCGGCGGTCATTGGTCATCGCTTATTTCCCCTTGTTATCGCTGCCGGCTTGCGCCTGACGTTGGCCGATGACCAGCTTCAGACGAGCTAAATCACGACGGTTGGCTTTGAGGAGCTTGGGGTTGCTGAGGTCCCCATTGGCCTTTTGCAGGCGCAGCTTGTACATCTCCTCACGGTTGTCCTCGATGGCGGCGAGGAGTTGTTCATCGGTCATCTTGACGATTTCGCGGATGTCCATGTTAGACGATCTCCTGCCCAGAGATTGGGTCAATCCGCTTGATGATCTTGGTCTTGCACGGCAACTTGAAGCCGGCCAGACGCAAGGCCTCGAGCGCTTCTTCCTCGCTCACCCCGCCCATCTCGAACAAGACGCGCCCGGGCTTGACCACGGCTGCCCAGTACTCCACCGCGCCCTTACCGCTACCCATGCGGGTCTCGGCAGCTTTCTTGGTGATGGGCTTGTCCGGGAAGACGCGGATCCAGATCTTGCCGCGCCGTTTGATATAGCGAACCATCGCACGGCGCGCAGCCTCGATTTGGCGGCTGGAGAGCCAGATGGGCTCCAACGCCTGAAGGCCGAACTCGCCGAACTGGACCGCCGCGCCACGCAGTTCGGTCCCCTTACGGCGACCGCGCATCTGCTTACGATACTTGACACGCTTTGGCATCAACATACTGCTTGCTCCTCTATCCTTACGCTCAGACGCGCCCGGGGGCTACTGGCTGATGTACACGCCGGTCTTTTCTTCCTTGCGTGTCGCGTCCTGCTGCAGGATGTCCCCCTTATAAATCCAGACCTTGATGCCCAGCTGACCAAAGGTCGTCAGGGCTTCGGCCTTGCCGAACTCGATGTTGGCGCGCAAGGTGCTGCGCGGGACGCGCCCCTCGCTCACCATCTCGCGACGGCTCATGTCGCCACCGGCCAAGCGACCGCACACTTCGATGCGGATGCCCAGCGCGCCCAAGCGCAACGCTTGTTGCACGGCGCGCTTCATGGCGCGGCTGTGGCCAATCCGGCGGATGAGCTGGCCAGCGATGTTCTCGGCCACCAACTGCGCGTCCATATCCGGCTTGTCGATCTCGTTGACCTCGACCTTGACCTTCTTGCCCGTCAGGGTCTCGAGGTCGGTCTTGAGCTTCTTCACCGCCTTGCCCTCACGCCCGATGATGATGCCCGGGCGCATGGTGTGGATGGTGACGACCACTTGGTTGGGGAAGCGCTCGATTTCGGTGCGGCTGACGCCGGCCTTCTCGGCTTCCTTCTTGATGAAGGCGCGGATGGTGCGGTCTTCCTTCAGCAATTCGACGTAATCACGGCCTTCGGCGTACCACCGCGACTCCCAGTCGCGGTTGACCTTCAGGCGAAAGCCGAGCGGATGTACTTTGCGACCCATAACGTTACTTCTCCGTCACACTACTGGCGCTGGCTCAGGACGATGGTGAGGTGCGAAAGCCGCTTGACGCGGGGCTTGTAACGGCCACGCGCACCGGCCTTCACGCGGCGAAGCCGCGTCCCCTCATCGGCCCAGATTTGCTCCACCACCAGCGTGGTCGGGTCGATGCGGTAGTTGTTCTCCGCGTTGGCAATGGCCGAGCTGAGCGTCTTGATGACGAAGCCCGCGCCCTTCTGCGGCATATACTCCAAGACCGTGACGGCTTGGAGGGCGTCCAGCCCGCGCACCTTATCGCACACGAGGCGCAGTTTTTGCGGCGAGATGGGCAGGTGTTTGCTGCGTGCGTTCACTTGCATCGGTCAGCCGCCCCTTACTTCTTCTTCTTCTCGACAACGTGCCCACGGAAGGTGCGCGTCGGCGCGAACTCCCCGAGCTTGTGACCGACCATATTCTCGGTCATGAAGATGGCCACGTGGCGGCGACCATCATGTACGGCGATGGTGTGACCGACCATCTGGGGGAACACAGTGCTGTCCCGGCTCCAAGTGCGGATCACGACCTTCTTGTTTTCAGCGTTCAGCTTCTCGACCTTAGCGAGCAGCTTCGGGGCAATGTACGGCCCCTTCTTCAGCGAACGACTCATGTCTCACGTCCTCGTCGGGTTAGCGCGCGCGGTCAGTTGCGGCGGCGCACGATAAACTTGTCCGTGCGCTTGTTCTTACGAGTCTTGTACCCCAGCGCGGGCTTGCCCCACGGGGTCTTGGGCCCGGGCATACCGATGCCGGTACGACCTTCACCACCACCGTGCGGGTGGCTGCCCGGATCCATCGCCACACCACGCACCGACGGGCGGATGCCCAGCCAGCGCTTGCGACCGGCCTTGCCGAGCTTCACGTTGCCGTGATCGACATTGCCGACCTGCCCGAGGGTGGCCATGCACAGCTCGTGGACGAGGCGAACCTCGCCGCTGGGCAGGCGGATTTGGGCGTAGGTGCCTTCCTTGGCCAGCAACTGCGCCGAAACGCCCGCCGAGCGCGCCATCTGCCCACCCTTGCCGGGCAGCAGCTCGATGTTGTGGATCTCGGTACCGACCGGGATATCGCGAATTTGCAGCGCGTTGCCCGGGCGCAGCACGGCTTGCGCGCCATTACCAATCACGTCGCCGACCTTCAAGCCCAACGGCGCGATGATGTAACGCTTCTCGCCGTCTTCGTATTGCAACAGGGCGATGCGGGCGCTGCGGTTCGGGTCGTACTCGATGGCCGACACGGTCGCCTTGCAATCGAACTTGTTGCGCTTGAAGTCGATCATGCGGTAGCGGCGCTTGTGGCCGCCGCCGCGGTGACGGATCGTCACGTGGCCTTGGTTGTTGCGCCCGCCCTTCTTGCGCAGCGGCTCGGTCAGGCTGCGCTCCGGCTTGCTCTTGGTGATTTCTTCAAAGCTGTGGCCCGTCATGCCTCGGCGGCCAGCCGAGGTGGGCTTGTACACCTTAATTGCCATTTGGTCGCCCCTTATGCCTCGAACAGGTCGATCTTGTCGCCCTCGGCCAGTGTCACCACGGCCTTCTTCCACTGCTGGGTGCGGCGATAGAACTTGCGACCGCGACGACCACGCTTGAAGGGCATCACCATCGTATTGACCTTGACGACTTCCACGTCGAAGATCGCGCCGACGGCTTCTTTAATCTGAAGTTTGTTGGCGCCCGGCGCGACTTCGAAGACGTACTGGTTGTTCAGCGACAATCCATTGGTCTTCTCGCTGACGATCGGGCGACGAATCACGTCGTAGAGATGCAAGTTAGCCACGACTTAAGCCTCCGTCCCGAGCCACTGCTTGACGATTTCCAGCGCATCCAGCGGCAGGACGACGCGGTCATACTGCAACAGGTCGCGCACGTTCAAATACGAAGCGCGCAGGTAGTAGGCGTGGGCGAGGTTGCGCACGCTGCGCTCCACGTTTTCGTTGCGCTCGGCCAGCACCACCAAGGTCGAGTGGTCGCCGGTCAGCGCCTTCAAGACGCCGGCCATGGCCTTGGTCTTGGGAGCCACGCCGTTGAGGCCGTTATCGACCAAAATCAGCTGCCCATCGTGCACGAGGCTGCTGAGGGCGTGGCGCAGGGCGGCGCGGTGCATCTTCTTGGGCAGCGCCTTGGTGTACTTGTGCGGGATTGGGCCGTGTGCGATACCACCACCGACGAAGATCGGCGCATTGCGCGAACCGTGACGGGCACGACCGGTGCCCTTCTGGCGGTACAGCTTGGCGGTGGTGCGGTTGTTCTCGCTACGGGTCTTGGTCTTGTGCGTGCCCAAGCGTGCGTTGGCCTGTTGGCGAACCACCGCTTGGTGCATCAGGCCGACGTTCAAGTCGTCCTTGGCAATCCCGAAAATATCGGCGGGCAGGTCAACGGTCGAGACCTGCTTGCCGTTAATATCCTTGACAGGGAACTGCATGGTCATGTCCTCTTCTTCAGGCTCGCTTACTTCTTGCGCGCCTTGACCGACGGCTTAACGATCACGATGCCGTTTTTGTGGCCCGGCACAGACCCGCGAATAGCCAGCAGGTTGCGCTCCAAATCGACCACCACGACTTCCAAGTTCTGGGTCGTCACCCGCTCGTTGCCCATGCGGCCAGCCATGCGCTGACCCTTCAGGGTACGCCCGGGGAACGAACGCTGACCCACCGAACCGGGTGCGCGCTCGCGGTCGGACTGACCGTGCGTCTTGGGCTGGCGGTTGAACCCGTGGCGCTTGATGGCACCGGCAAAGCCGCGGCCTTTCGAGGTGCCCACCACGTCCACACGCTCACCCTTTGCGAACGTTTCGACAGTAATCGTGTCGCCTTCCTTGACGTCCGCATCGCCTTGCTTGATGCGGAACTCGCGCAGGACGCGCAGCGCAGGCAGGTTGTTGCGCTTGAGGTGCCCAATCTGACCCTTGGTCAGACGCTCCGGCTTGGTCTCCCAAAACCCGAGCTGCACCGCCACGTAACCATCCTTGTCTTGCGTGCGGACTTGCGTGACGTGGCACGGCCCAGCCTGAATGACGGTGACAGGGATTGCGTTGCCCTGCTCGTCGAAGACTTGGGTCATGCCGACCTTCTTACCAATGATGCCCTTCATACTCTCTCTGGCCTCCAGAGGGGTGCTGCGCGGTTCTCGCGCCGGGATGGCTGCCCACCCCGCCCCCATTCTGACATAGCGTACTTCCCTGTACACCCGCAGCGGCGGACCTGAACCGTGCCCGCTTGCGTTGAGCGTGCGTGGGACGCAACCAACGAATGAACTAAAGCTTGATTTCGATGTCCACACCCGCCGGCAAGTTCAGGCGGGTCAGGTTGTCGATGGTCTTGCTGTCGGGGTCAATCACGTCGATGAGACGCGAGTGCGTGCGAATTTCGAAGTGCTCGTGCGAGTCCTTGTCGATGAAGGTCGAACGACGCACCGTGAAGCGCTCCAGCTTGGTGGGCAGGGGCACCGGCCCGACCACGCGGGCACCGGCGCGCTCCGCCGTCTCCACGATACGCTGTGCCGATTGGTCGAGCACGCGGTGATCGTAGGCCTTCAGGCGGATGCGGATTTTGTTCTTGGCTGCTGCCATGATGGGCTCCCGTCAATTGCCGTTAGAAATGCCGGAGGGCGAGGTGCGCCCTCCGGCATTGTCTGGTCGGTCTCGTCGCGCCGCGTCGGGCGTTACGAAATCACTTCGGTGATGATGCCCGCGCCGACGGTCAGACCGCCCTCGCGGATGGCGAACTTCGAGCCGCGCTCCAGCGCGACCGGCATGATCAGCTCCACGTCCATGTTGACGTTGTCGCCGGGCATAACCATCTCGACGCCGTCCGGCAGGGTGACCGTGCCGGTCACGTCCATCGTGCGGATGTAGAATTGCGGGCGGTAGCCGCTGACGAACGGCTTGTGACGACCGCCCTCTTCCTTCTTCAGCACGTACACTTCGCACTTGAACTTGCGGTACGGCGCCACCGAGCCGGGCTTGGCCAAGACCATGCCGCGCTCGACTTCTTCACGCTTGGTGCCGCGCAGCAAGATGCCCGCGTTGTCGCCGGCCTCGGCTTGGTCGAGTTCCTTGTGGAACATCTCGATGCCGGTGACGATGGTCTTGATCTTCTCGTCGCGCAGGCCGAGGATCTCGATTTCTTGACCCTTCAGCAAGATGCCGCGCTCCACGCGACCGGTGACCACGGTACCGCGGCCTTGGATGGTGAACACGTCTTCCACCGGCATCAAGAACGGCTTCTCGGTGTCGCGGGTCGGGGTCGGGATCCAAGCATCGACGGTGTCCATCAGCTTGAGGATCGGGGCGTACTCCGGCGCGTCGATGCTGGTGCTCTCCGAGGTGTTGGCGGCCAAGGCCGAGCCACGCACGATCGGGGTCTCGTCGCTGAAGCCGTAGCTGCTGAGCAGTTCGTGCAGCTCCAGCTCGACCAGCTCGAGCAGTTCGGGGTCGTCCATCTGGTCAACCTTGTTCAGGAAGATGACCATGGCCGGCACTTCGACCTGACGCGCCAGCAAGACGTGCTCGCGGGTCTGGGGCATCGGGCCATCGGGGGCGCTGACGACGAGGATCGCGCCGTCCATTTGCGCCGCGCCGGTGATCATGTTCTTGATGTAGTCACGGTGACCCGGGCAGTCCACGTGGGCGTAGTGGCGCACATCGGTCTCGTACTCGACGTGACGGATGTTGATGGTGATACCACGCGCCTTCTCTTCGGGGGCGTTGTCGATGTCGTCGTACTTCATGCGCTGAGCCTTACCCTTCATGCCCAGCACCTTGGTGATGGCGGCGGTCAGGGTGGTTTTGCCGTGGTCGACGTGACCGATGGTACCGATGTTAACGTGCGGTTTGCTGCGTTCGAACTTCCCAGCCATTGTGCTTTCCTTGTCCTTTGCTAATCGCAGTGTGCAATCAACTCGTTTGACGAACGATGGGGGCTGACCGACTAGCGGCCAGCCTTGATGACCTGTTCCGCAATGCTGTTGGGCGCCACGGTGTAGCGGTCAAATTCCATGGTGAATTGACCACGCCCCTGCGTGATGTTGCGGATGTTGGTGGCATAGCCGAACAT
>JALONY010000265.1 GCA_025454715.1 Anaerolineae bacterium | reverse complement strand
ATCGGCGGCGATGATGAGGCTGTAGGGGGCGGCAAAGCGGAGGGGTTGGCTGAATTGAAAGCGCCCGTTGCGATCCGTGGTGGTCTGGGTGTAGAGCTGGGCTTGAGTGGCGTTAAAGTCGATGACCGAAAACTCTTCACTAAGATCACCATCGATGAGCTGACCACGTACCAAGACGCCTTCGGGGCGGGCGAACGGGTCGATGGGGAGTTGTCCGATGCCGATGGCGATGCTGGCGGTACGCAGGAGGATGTTGTTCATCAACAACTCGAAACGGTAGGTACCGTCCGGTAATTGACCGTCAGGGTTGGCGATGCGGAGGGCATAGCCCGCGCCGTCTTGGGTGAGCTGCCACGCTTCGACACGCTCATAAAACACATCGCCATCGACCAAGACGCGGATGTGCCAAATGGTGCCCGGGGCGATCAATTCCCAGTCGAACATGGCATAGATAGAGGTCGGTGGGATGGTGACGTTGACGGTGGGAAAGCGGGTGGCCGCCTCGGTAGGGGTATCGGCGACGACGAACCGCTCATTGCTGAAGACTCGTGGGCGGACATCGGCACGACTGCCTGCGATGGTGAAATCGGATAAGGCCGAAAGGCGACCTTCGATGTATAAGGCTAAGCGGTAACGTCCGGGGATTAAGCCGTTGGGGTCGCTGAGTGAGCTGGTTTGGGCACCGTTGGCACCCAAATCCCATACACCGCCTACGCGGGGCGAAAGCTCTTGACCGTTGAAATACCAGATTCCCGTCCATTCGAGCCCATCGGTCATGCCGTCATAAATGAATTGTGCGCTGACGGTGGTTCCTGCGCCGAGGATGTAACCATTGCCGAACATTTGATCATTTTCGATCAGGACGAACTGGACATTGCGAAAGGCCGGCAATGGCTCGGGCGCGCCGCCGACCCGCAAGGGGGGTGCTTCAGCGGCCAGAATGCCATCGATGAACAAACGGATGGCATACTCACCATTGGGCAGGGTTTGGCCGGTCAGGCCGATGTACCACAGCCCGCGTGAACCACCACTCCAGCGGACGGGTGGGAGACTGAAGATGGGGCTGGTGCTACCGTCGATGGCAACGCGCAACTCGTAGATGGTCTCGGGGGTCATGGCCGCGTAGTCGAAAAACAGAAACAGGCTATTGGCACCGGCGGGTAGGCTACTGATGACGGTGGTCGGCATGTCGTTGTTGACGGACGGGGCAAAAAACACATTGGAGATGGTAGGTTGGGTGCCGAGGCTGGCGAGCTGCGCGGTAGGCTGTGGCGCCGTAACCTCGAGGTTGAGCGACGCACTGCGGATGAGCGGTAGGGCGAAATCGGTCGGGCGGAGGGCATTGATGGCGCCGCCCAAGGGAACGCACGCATCGCCGTTATTGATGAGGTTATCGCGGTTGGTGTCTTGGAAGCGGGCGCAATCGACGCTATCGGGCAATTGGGCGATAGGGGCGGTAGTGGGGATGCCGATGAGCTGGCCTTCTCGGTTGTAAGCACCACCCCCGCTAAAGGTGCCCGGGATTTCGGCGATGGCTTCATCGACCGTGCGGAATTTGAGCCATGCGCGGTCACCCCCGCGAGGTTCGGCGGTAAAGCCAGAGATGGTGGCGGTGACGAGGGCGACCGGATCATCACCCAAGCCCGGGTAGCCGACGACCAAGATGGTGTCATCGAGGGACACGCTGGCACCTTGGGCGAGATCGACGAACGGCAAGCTCAGGCTATCGGGGGTGATTGGGCGGCCATTCAGCTCGGCGCTGATTTGGAGCAAGGCGAGGTCGAGGCCGAGGTCGGATTGGATGACGCGGGCTTGATAGGATAGGACGGGCGGGGCGTCTTGGCGAGCGTCCAGCGCAACCAAGAGCGTGTCACCGGCACAATTGGCATTGGGGACGGTGCTATGCGCGTTGGTGAGGACAAGGCCGTCACGGCTGACCAACGTACCGGAACTGGCGCAGGTGACGAATTGCCCATCAGGGGTGGTTTGTAGCTGCATGACCAAGACGGTGGCGCGTTGGATGCGGTTAAGGTCGATGGGGATGGCCTCCCCAATTTGAGCGTTGGTCTGCAAGGCAACGCAAAGCGCGACCCAGAGGAACGTGAGGAGGCGACCGATGGGTTGCTGTGGCATTCGGCTTAATACTCCAGAGAGGAAATGAACCGCTCGAAGACGGGATAGTCTTGGGTGTAGGTGTCGGCGTCGGTCATGAAGCTGATGAGGATGGCTTGGTTACGCCGGATGATGATGACATCCTCGCCTTGTACGACCGATGGGACGATTTGCAAGAACGGGTCATCGACCGTTGCGACATAGGTGTAATCGAGGGTGGTGGCGGTCTCGGTGGCGCGGATGGGGCGTTGTCCGATGCTCAAGACTTTGTAGAATGGGCGCGAAATCTGGCGCTCGATGCTGAGGGTGTCGATGATGTTGCGCACGCTCATGCCGGGCGAGAACGGCACGATGCGGATTTGGATGGTGGTCTTGAAGGCCAAGCGGCGCGTGTCTTCGACCGTCAATACAGAACCATCACGGGTGCTGAACAGCCAATTGGTCGGATAGTAAGCGGTGATTCCGACCTCGGTATCTTGATACACCGTGGCGGCGAACAGGGTGGAGTCGCGCAGGTTTGCGCCGATGAAGAAGGCGATGACGCAATAGGCGATGGCGAAATAATGCGAGAAGCGCTGGGTGCGGGTGGTCTCGGACTGTGAATCGAGTTGAAACATCGGTCAGCCTCGGCAGATGAACATCAACGGTCTTGCTCGCGGGCTTGACGCTCGGAATTGCTGAACAAGATGTAGGACAAGAAAAGCCCCGCAAGGATAAACCCGACGGTGAAGCCGATGCCGAACAGGTGGCGCTGTACCGAGACGCCGCCCAACGAAAACGAAGCGTTGAGGAACCCGACGTAGAGAGGGATGCTGATGCCGGCGAGAAGCGAGGCGACGGCCAAAACGAACGGCATGAAGAAGGCAGGGGCTCCGTCGAAGCGGGTGGCGGCGAGGCCATAGGCGATGAGCATGGCCGAGACCACCAACGTGCCGACCCGTGAAAAGGTGTCAGCGGCGACGACATAGGGATTAGGCGCGCCATTTAGGGCGAACTCGAGCGATGGGATGAGCGCATAGCCGAGAGCGGCAGCCATGGTATAGGCGAGGGCGTCATAACGATCACGTAGGTCGGATGGCCATGTGAGGGTGCGGACGACCAGATAGCACAATGCGGCTTGGACGATGCCGACGGTGAAGGTGTAGCCGACGATGCGGTTAAGGGCGCTTTCGAGCGGGAGCCATTCATCGATGCGAAAGAAATCATCAATCAGTGGCTGGCCGATGGCGCGGGCAATGAGCGCCGAGAACAAGAAGACGGCCAAGAGCTGGCGGCGGGGGCGAAGCGCGAAGCGCTCTGGAAGAAGCGAGAACACGACCCATAGGCCGGTCGGCAGGGCTGCGAGGGCAAGGTTGAGCGGTTGGCGGACGGGGTTGGGGATGTCGAGACTGAGCAAGCCGAACAAGATGAAGGCAACGGCTGTGACACCGGCATAGGCCGCATTTTCGACGAGGATGCTGCGCCAAACGGGGCGGTATGGCGAGATGTCTTCTTCTTCTCGCGGTGGGGTGAGCAAGCGAGAACGATAATCGGTCATGGGCGGGTTTTCTCAGGCAAGCGAGGGCGCA
>JALONY010000264.1 GCA_025454715.1 Anaerolineae bacterium | reverse complement strand
AAATCATGATGAAGCGCGTTTTGATGGTCGGGGTGTTGTGCGTTGCGATTCTGGCGCTGTCGGTTGGAGCGCTGGCGCAAGACGACGCGCCGATTTTGGACGAGGATGCGCGCTATGTGGACGTGGATGGCGTGTCGGTCTACCTGATTGAGCGCGGGGCAGCGGACGGGTTGCCGGTGATGCTGTTGCACGGGTTTGGCGGGTCGGTGTTTACGTGGCGCTACACCATCGACCCGTTGGTTGAGGCGGGCTATCGCGTGATTGCGTTCGACCGCCCGCCGTATGGGCTGGCCGATAAGGACGCGACGCTGGATTGGACGGGCACGGCTTACGCCGATTTGACGGTCGGGCTTATGGACGCGCTGGACATCGAGGCGGCGGTGTTGGTCGGGCACAGCGCAGGCGGCGGGGTGATTGCCGACGTTGCGGCGCTCTATCCCGAACGGGTGTTGGGCTTGGCCTTTGCGGCGGGGGCGGTGAGGACGGGCGACGCCGAGGCCGATGCGTGGATGACGCGCCAAGCCGACGCGCAAGGGGAGGCGGGCGGTGGGGTGCGCGGCCTGACCGGCGCACTGCGCGACATCAACCCCGAGTCGCCGCTGGCACAGTTGGCCGTGCGGGCGATTTTGACGCCGGAGCGCTTTGCCGAAACACTGACCAGCGCGTATTACTCGCCAGAGCAAGTCCCTGCCGACGCGGTCGAGGGGTATGGGCGACCGTTGCGCGTGGCGGGCTGGGAAGCGGCCTTCTTGAGATTGTTGGCGGGCGGGATGAGCGATCCGGTGTATACGCCGGAATTGTGGGCGTCGCTGGAGGTGCCGGTATTGTTGATATGGGGCGAGAACGATACGTGGGTGTCGCCCGAGATTGGCGATGCGCTGGCTGAGCGCATCGAGGGCGCGCTGTTGGTGACCTATCCCCAGACCGGCCATATCCCGATGGAAGAGCGCCTCGAGGCGTTCAACGCCGACCTGTTGGCGTGGTTGGCGGGGGTGGCCGACTAACCCGCTTCGGGGAAAAGCTGGGATTGCTGGGGCGGGCGTTTGCCGCTCAGCAAGATGTAAGGCGCGAGGTCATGGGGCGATTTGATGCCCAATGCGCGCAGTTGTGACAAATCGACCAAGGCGTGACGAGCGCGGGCGTCCAAGATGGCGTCCGCGCTTTTGGTGCCGATGTGTGGGACGCGCAAGAGCTGCTCACGGTCAGCGGTTTGGAGGTCGATGGGGGCGTGGCGCAGGTGAATCTCTGCCCACGCCTGCTTTGGGTCGAGGTCTTGGCGCAGGTTCTCGTTGCCGGTAAAGCTCAGGTCTTCGAGGCCGAACCCGTAATCGCGCAGTAAGAAACTGGCTTGGTACAGCCGATGCTCGCGCAGGGGGGTGACTGCCTGTAACGACTCGAAAGGTGTTTGTTCGATGGGGTGAAAAGCCGAATAATACACCCGCGATAAACGCAAATTCGCATATAGCTTTTCGCTCAATGCCAGTAGCTCGAGGTCGGTATCGCCGACTGCCCCCACCACGAATTGGGTGACGGTGCTGGCGAGGCGTTGGTGCGGGTTGTCGCGGCGGATTTGGTCGGCGAGCTGAAGCATCCCCAACAGTTCGGTCATGAATTGCTTCATTGGTGCGAGCTTATCGAGGCGGGCTTGGGTCGGGGCTTCGAGGTTGACCGAGACGCGGTCGGCGATTTGCATGGCGCGGTGAAGCTGGTCTCTCTCGATGCCGGGCATGATTTTGAGGTGGACATAACCCCGATAGCGGTATTTGCGGCGGACGATTTCGACCGTATCGAGCAATTTGTCTTGGGTGGTCACGCTGCCCTTGATGATGCCGGACGACAAAAACAGGCCATCGACCTTTTTGGCGCGTTGCAAGCGGTCGAACGCGCCCGCTAGGGCGTCGGGGGTGAAGGTGACGCGCTTCATCTTGCCCCGACCGGCGCGGAACGGGCAGTAATGGCAGTTGCGCTCACAGGCCGTCGTGACCATCGTCTTGAGGACGGGCTTGGCGCCTTTGGGGGTTTGGAGGTGCGTGATGCACTCCAATAGGCTCTTGGATTGGTAGAGCGCAGGGGAGTCGCGCCGTTCGTGCTGTGGCGACACGTCACCATCCGGCTCGAAACGGGTCAGGTCGCCGAGGTCGGAGAACAGCTCTAGGGCTTGGCTTGGGGTGGTTGCATGTGTGTCCATAGCGTTATTTTAACCGAAAATTTGTTCTATTGTCAACCAACGCCATCAACACGACAGGCCGCCCAAAACGGGGCGGCCTATCGGGGGCATGAGGTACGATTTTGGGGTGTGGTGCTTTTGCCTCACCCACCGCGCCCCATGTACTCGTCGCGGTCGGCCTCGTTGAAGCCGCCGACCACGGTGATTTCACCGCGAATGGACGGGTGTGGGTCATAGCCAGACAGGCTGAAATCGTCGTAGGTGAAGGCGTCGATGTCGGTCTTATCGGGGTTGAGGGTCATGGTGGGGAAGGGGCGCGGGGTGCGCTGGGTCTGGAGCGCCACTTGGTCGTAATGGTTGCTGTAGATGTGGGCGTCGCCGAGGGTGTGGATGAACTCGCCCGGGCGGTAGCCGCACACCTGCGCCACGACCATCGTCAACAAGGCGTAGCTGGCGATGTTGAACGGGACGCCCAAGAACAGGTCGCCGCTGCGCTGGAACAACATGCAGCTCAGGCGGTCGCCTTGGACGTTGAACTGGAACATCGCGTGACAGGGCGGGATGGCCATCGAGGTGCCCGGGGCGGCCATCTCGTAAATGTATTCGGGGTTCCATGCCGAGACCACGACATGCTTACGGTCGGGGTATTTCTTCAGCTTCATGATCGCCCACTTGAGCTGGTCGATTTCGCGGCCATCGGTGGCTGGCCAGCGCCGCCATTGCCGCCCGTAGACGGGGCCAAGCTCACCCCAGCGCGCTGCAAAAGTAGCGTCTTCGGCCATTTTTTGGCCGAATTGGTCGAGGGTCAAGTCCGGTTCAGCGCCGGTTTTGACGGCCTTGGCGTATTCGCGGTATGCCCAATCGTCCCAGATGTGGACTCCGTTTTCGGCGAGGTAGCGGATGTTGGCGTCGCCGCGCAAGAACCAGACCAGCTCGTGGATGATGCCTTTCCAAAACACGCGCTTGGTGGTCAGGAGCGGGAAACCTTGCGACAGGTCGAAGCGCATCATACGCCCGAACACGCTCTTGAGGGCGATACCGGTGTTGAATTCTTTCTTTTCGACGCCGTTGGCCATCACGTCGGCCAGCAGGTCGAGATATTGGTATTCGGGGTGGGCGCGGTCGGTCATCGTTACTCCTGTGCCTCGGGGTCGTCGCTGATTTTGCTGCCTTGAGCGCTGTTTTGGCCTTTGTATTTGGCTTGTGCCTTCTGCCAATAGGGCACCTCGACCGGCGTGCTGAGCGGCTCGAACGTCACGCTACACACGCGCATGGACGGGTAGAGGGCGACCGGCATCGGGCCGTGGTTGGCCAATTCTAGAGGGCGACCGGCATCGGGCCGTGGTTGGCCAATTCTAGGACGATGCGCCCACGCCAGCCCGGGTCGATGACGCTGGCGGTGGCGTGGACGATGATGCCCAAGCGCCCCAAACTACTGCGCCCTTCGAGGCGGGCGACCACGTCATCGGGCAGTTCGACGTGTTCTAGGGTGATGGCCAGCACGAAACTACCCGGGTGCAGCACGAACGGCTGGTCTGGGTCAACGGTGATGGGTTTCATCACATCGCGGCTGGCCTTGCCGTCGCGCACGTCGATGAACGGGTGTTTGTTGTACTCGAACACGCTGAACTCGTTGGAGAGGCGCAAATCGAGCGAGCATGAGCCGAGCTGGGTGGTGAGGTCTGGGGCGGGCGAGATGACGATGCGCCCCTCGGCCAGCAGCCGCTTGATGTCGCGGTCAGAGTAAATCATCAGGTTGCCTTTGGGCGAAAGATAAAGATTTCGCTGGAAATGAAGCCGATTTTAGAGGGTCTTCGGGCGGTACACTATAGGCAATAGCACCCACCCACAAGGCAGGACGACGTGATTTATCAGGGTAACTTATATTGGGTGATGCTGGATCCGAGTGACAAGGTGGCTCACCCGTATTTGGTCTTGCAAGAGGACGTGTTTAACCACAGCCGAATCACGACGGTTGTGGTTTGCCCGTTGACCACCAACCTCGGGCGAGTGACGTTGCCGGGGAATGTGCTTTTGGACGCTGAGGAGGGGGGATTGCCCCGCCAGAGCGTGGTCGAGGTGATGAAGCTCGTCAGTGTGCCCAAAACACAGTTGGGCGACTACATCGGGCGGTTGAGCCCCGACAGAGTCGCCCAAGTCTTGGCGGGCTTGCGGTTTGCCCAGCGGTTCGTGCCGATGGATGGGGAAGGCTACACCTGATACGGGTAATTGGCGCGCCAGAAGGCCGCGCCTTCGGCGAGGCGGTCGCGCTCGACCGAGACGCCCAGCCCGTGGCCGGCGGGGGTGTGGATGACGCTGCCCGCGCTGAGGACGAACGGCGGCTCGGTCAGGTCGCGCTGATAATAGCGGTCGGTGGCGCTGATGTCGCACGGCAGGGTGACGCCCGGGAGCGAGGCGAACGCGAGGTTGGCGGCGCGCCCGACGCCGGTCTCCAAGAGGCCGCCGACCCACAACGGCACATCGTGCGCCACGCAAATCTTGTAGATGTCGAGGCTTTCGGTATAACCGGCGACGCGGGCGGGCTTGAGGTTGATGATTTTGCACGCGCCCAGCTCGATGGCCATTTGGGCGTCACCGGCGCTGTGGATGCTCTCGTCGAGGCAGACAGGGGTTTGCAGCATCGGTTGGAGCTTGCTGTGCTCGTAGATGTCGTAGAAGCCTAGCGGTTGCTCAATCATCAACAGGCCGAGGTCGTCGAATTGCTTGAGGTGGTCGGCATCGCTCAGGCGGTAGGCGCTGTTGGCGTCCAGCATCAGGGTGATGTCGGGGTAGACCTTGCGGACTTCGCGGGCAAGCTCGATGTCCCAGCCCGGGGCGATTTTGAGCTTGATGCGGCCATACCCTTGCTCGAGGCGCTTGGTGATGATGTCGAGGGTGGCGGGGATGGTGTCTTGGATGCCGATGCTGACGCCGACCAGCGCGTGCCCCTTGGGGGCGTGTCCGGCGGGCAGGTGGGCTGCGAACGCCTCGGCGAGGGTGAGGCCGTTGGCTTGCGCCCATACGTCCCAGACGGCGGATTCGAGGGCGTGCTTGGCCATCGGGTGGCCACGGGACGCGCCCATCAGCTTGGGCAGCTCGGTCGGGCTTTGGACGGTTTTGCCCAGCACGGCGGGGATGAGGAACTCGGTCAGGACGTGTTGGGCAGTGGCGATGGTCTCATAGGCATAGGACGGGCGCATTTTGGTCGGGCATTCGCCCCAGCCGGTGTGCCCGTCGGTGGTGGTCAATTCGACGATGAGCGCCGACTTGAACGGCTCGGCACCATAGCTGGTCTTGAGCTTCTCGACCAGCGGCAGGCCGACGAGGTGCAGTGTTACGTCTTGGATGGTGATGCTTTTCATGGTTTCCCCCTCACGAAAGCGCGTCAGTTGGCGCTGAAATCGAAGCCGTAATCGGCGCTGAACACATAGAAGGCGCGCTCGCGCCCCTCGATTGTGCCGCGCAAGAAGTCGGAGATGAAATAATCACGGTCGAACAAGGGCTGCATGACGGTGCGGATGTGGTGTTGCCAGCCTTGTGCGATGCCGGGCTCGGCCTTGGCGATGCGGTCATAGTCCAATGGGATTTCGACGAGGGCGAACGCGCCGTTGACCGTGTTGAGGATGTCGCCGGGGACGGCGACGCCGTCGGCCATGCCGCTGGGGTTGAGGATGGGGGCGTTGGCGTCGAGGTAATGGGCGAGGCCGAGGTCTGGGCGGGTGCCGTTGATGCGCTCCTCGACGCGGCGGTGTGTGACCCACCATTGCACGCGGATGCGGTCTGACCAGCCGAATTGGGATAGGCCGTTGCGGTCGTCGGTGCCGTAGGCGTTGACCTTGTACTCGCGGATGATACCGCCGAGCTTGCGGAGGTTGAGGTGCGCGTTCGGCGACTTGAGCGGGTCGAACGTCCACGTGACTAAGCGGATGCTCTGGCGGAGGGCGGCCTCGCGTTGCGCCAGCTTGAGCTTGTAGCCGATGCCGCCGCTACGGTACTCAGGCAACACGACCATGCGCTTGCTGGCAATCAGCAGGTTGGCCATGGCGGGGCGGTCGTCGATGGCGATGTCGGTGCCGATGAGGCCAATCAGGACGCCGACCATCTTGGAGCCGTCGAAGGCGGCCAAGACGTGCCCGCCACTTTCGTAGATGGTGTAGAGCATCTGGGCGGGGACGACCGACTCGGCGTCGTTGCCCCAAAACACGCGCTGTAACTCGACCGCTGCGTACATTTCGCTGAACGTCTTCAGCGGGCGTATGGTGAAGTTTTCGTCTGCCACGCCGCACTCATCCTGTGTGATTGTGAAACCCGTAAGCCTATGACGGCAACACCGCAGGGCGGTGCGCTGGTCAATGATAGTGCGGCGGCGGGGGAATCACAACCGGATGCTGAACCGGTTAGTTCTCACGCGGGCGGCGGCG
>JALONY010000263.1 GCA_025454715.1 Anaerolineae bacterium | reverse complement strand
ACGACCAGACCACCGAGCCGTTGTGCAGCGGTGACGCGCACGGCTTGTTCCGCAACCTCGGGTCGTCGGTGTGCTTCAGCCAGCACCCGCAGCCCGGCAGTGCCCGCCCCGCCGCCGACGCCTATCACGTCTTGGCGCAGGTCTTCAACGGCGCGTTCACTGCGCTGGGCGAGGTCGAAATCGCGCCGGAGGCCATCAGCACCCAACAGCCCACCCACGTCTTTGCCGCCGCCTTCACCCTCAGCGACGGGCGGCGCGTCACGGTGCTCTGGAACAAGCGCCTGACGCCGGTCACCGTGGCGTTGCCCGCGCAAGGCCAAGACGCCTACTTGTTCAGCCTCGAGAGCGAGCAAAGCCTGTCGCCCGACGTGAACGGCCAGTACCGGCTGGTGTTGCCGCCCGCCACCGCCGATTTTTTCCCCGACCTCCAGCCCGGCGCACAGGCCGCGATTGGCGGTTCACCCCTGTTCTTGTTCGAGCGGGCGGCTGCGCCGGTCGGCGAGGTGCGGATTTTGCGCCCGTTCCGCGCCGCACAGCCGTAGGGCGCACGGTCTGGCATGGTGCGCGGGCGCGGGTTTAGAATGACCCCAACCGACGCGATGGCAGGATGAGGGGAAAATCGAGATGCGTGTTTTGTTCGCACGGGCAGTGCTGGGGATCGTCTTGATGGGGGTGGTGGTCGGGGCGGCCATGGTGCGCGCCCAGCCCGCCGAGCCGAGCCCCGAGCCAATCGAGGCGGCCTGTGATGACCCCGTGCGGTTGTCGGGGCAGGTGGCCACGCTCTACCTGTCGCTGATTGACCTGCGCGAGCGCCTGCAAGCGGGCGACCAAGCCGGAGGTGCTGGCCACCCTCAGCGGCGACCCGTTGCGCGGGCAGTTGTTGTACGACGGCGAGGAGCCGACCGCCTCGGGCGATGTGTTGGGCTGCATGGGGTGCCACGCCGGTGGGCAGGTCGCGCCGCTGACCGAGGGCACGTGGACGCGCTGGGACGAGGAGCGCAGCCGCGAGGAGCGCTTCGCAACCTACTCGTTCGAGCAATACGCGGTCGAGTCGATTTTGCTGCCGTGGGACTATTTCGTCGAGACCTACCCGCAGTTCACCATGCCCGATTTTTACCCCGAGCAGCTCAGCTACCAAGACCTCGCCGACCTGCTGGCCTACTTGGAAAGCCAAGACCAGCTCCCGTAACGGTGGGCAGTTAACCAACCCATAACAGCACCGCCCTACCGCATGGGCGTGCCGGTCTGTACAATGACGCGATTCTCACGCCGGCAGAGTGTATCACGAGGTAAATCCCGGTGAAGCAAGTTCGCAACGACATCCGTAACATCGCCATCATCGCGCACGTTGACCACGGTAAAACCACCTTGGTTGACGGCATGTTGAAGCAATCGAAAGTTTTCCGCGATGCCTCCGCCGCTGGCGAGCGCATCCTCGACAGCAACGCGCTGGAGCGCGAGCGCGGCATCACCATCTTGGCCAAGAACACCGCGGTGACGTGGAACGACACCAAGATTAACATCGTCGATACCCCGGGTCACGCCGACTTCGGCGGCGAGGTCGAGCGCGTGCTGAACATGGTCGATGGGGCGCTCCTGCTCATCGACGCGGTAGAGGGGCCGATGCCCCAAACCCGTTTCGTGCTGCGTAAGGCGCTCAGCCTCGGGCTGCGCGTCATCGTGGTCATCAACAAGGTAGACCGTCCGCACTCGCGCATCGAAGAAGCGTTGAACGACACGTTCGACCTGTTCATCGAGCTGGGCGCGACCGACGAGCAAGCCGAGTTCCCGGTGGTCTACGCCATCGGCCTCGACGGGCGGGCGGGCTACAGCGCCGCCACCCTGCAAGACGACCTCACCCCGCTGTTCGAGACCATCATCAAGTACATCGCCCCGCCAATCATCGAGCCCGATCAGCCTGCGCGGATGCTGGTGACGACGCTGGACTACGACAACTACAAAGGCCAAATCGCCATTGGCCGCCTGCGCTCCGGCGTGCTGAAGAAGGGGCAAACCATCGCCCGCATCTCGCCCGACGGTCAGAAGACCTCCGGCAAGGCCGAGTTCCTGTTCACCTTCCACAACCTCGCCAAAGTCGAGGTCGATGAGGTGACGGCGGGCGACATCGTGGCGGTGGCCGGCCTCGAGAAGGTCAGCATCAGCGACACGCTGGGCGACCCGTCCATCAGCGAGGCGTTGCCGGCCATCATGGTCGATGAGCCGACCGTCCGCATGACGTTCGGGGTCAACACCTCGCCCTTCACCGGTCGTGAGGGCAAGGTCGGGCAGGGCACCTCGCGCAAATTGCGTGAGCGCCTCGAGCTCGAGACGCGCTCGAACGTGGCCTTGCGCGTGCAAGACGGCGACAGCGCCGAGAAGTTCGTGGTCAGCGGGCGCGGTGAGCTGCACCTCGGCATCTTGATCGAGACGATGCGCCGCGAGGGCTATGAGTTCGAGGTCAGCAAGCCCGAGGTCATCCTGCGCGAAGACCCCGCCACCGGCAAGATGCTGGAGCCGGTCGAGGACGTGCACATCGAGGTGGCCGAGGAGACCGCTGGCGTGGTGTTCGAGCTGATGGGCTCGCGCCGTGGTGAGCTGAAGAACATGACCACCGAGAACGCGACGACCTTCATGGAATATCGCGTACCGACCCGCTTCTTGATTGGTTTCCAAAGCCAGTTCATGCGCGCCACCAGCGGCATGGGGCAGGTCAACACGATTTTCGCCGGTTACGAGCCGCTCTTGCAAGTCGAGCCGCCGCGTCGCCAGTTCGGGTCGTTGGTGGCCGACCAAGGCGGCACCGCCACGGCCTACGCCATCGTCGGGCTGCAACAGCGCGGCACCTTCTTCGTAGACCCGGGCACCGACGTGTACGAAGGCATGGTCATCGGCGAGCACATCCGCGCCGAGGACTTGGCGCTCAACGTCGCCCGCGCCAAGCAGCTCACCAACTTCCGCGCCAAGCCCAGCGAGACCACCGATGGGTTGGTTCCGGCGCGGGGCATGAGCCTCGATGACTTCATCGAGTTCATGGCCGAGGACGAACTGCTGGAGGTCACGCCCAAGTCGTTGCGCCTACGCAAGCGCATCCTCGACAACGAGCAACGCCTGAAGGTCGAGAAGGCGCGCAAGAAGCTGGTCGAGGCCTAATCCACGAACCATCCACGCGGCGGGCGGGGGTACATACCCCTCGCCCGCCGTTTGATTCTGGGGGGTTGGGGGGTATGACCAAACGCCCGAGTCATTTCACGTCAGGCGTGTTAAAGTAAAGGGGTGCGCCACGCCATCGCCGCGCACCCGACCGACTGATGAAGGATACCCCCACCCGATGAAACTGCTGCATTTCTCGACCCCTGACGCCCCCCAGCTCCGCCTCGGTGCCCTGACCGAGCGCGGGGTGGTAGACCTCGCCGCCGCCGCCGCGTTGCGCCGAACCGATGTCCCCAGCACCCTCGAAGACGTATTCGCGCTGGGCAGCAGTGGCCTCGCACAGCTCAAGGCCTTGCTAAGCGGCCTGCCCGCCTCGGGGCCGTGGCTCATCCCCGACGCCGACCTGACCTATGGCGCGTGCGTGCCCAACCCCGAGAAAATCATTTGCGTCGGCCTGAACTACCGGCTGCACGCCCAAGAGAGCGGCGCGGCCATCCCGACCAGCCCGATTTTGTTCGGCAAGTTCAACAACAGCCTCGCCGCCCACAACGAGGTGGTGCCCATCCCCGCCGTCACCCAACAGGCCGATTACGAGGTCGAGCTGGCGGTGGTGATTGGGCGCGAGTGCCGCGATGTGCCGGTCGAGTCGGCCTTTGAGGTGGTGTTCGGCTATTGCACCGCCAACGACTTCAGCGCCCGCGACCTGCAAACCCGCACCACCCAATGGCTACTGGGCAAATCGCTCGACAAGTTCCAACCGATGGGGCCGTACTTGGTCACCAAAGACGAGGTGCCCAACCCCGACGACCTGTGGTTGCGGACGTGGGTCAACGGCGACTTGCGCCAAGACTCCGTCACGTCCGATATGGTGTTCGATGTGGCGACGTTGGTCAGCTACGCCAGCCAGCACATGACGCTCAAGCCCGGCGACGTGATTTCGACCGGCACACCGGCGGGCGTCATCCTCGGGCTGAGCAAGCAGGGCGTGCCCTACCTCAAGGCGGGCGATGTGGTCGAGGTCGAGGTGCAAGGGCTTGGCCGCCTGCGCAACGTGATGGGCTGAGCGGTACGCCATCGGCTGGGACTAGCCAGCTAGACCGCACGGGTTATAGTAGGGGACGCATTCAAACGGCTTATTGCATTACAAACGAGGCGACACAGCATGTTCAACACCCCCAACGACATCCTGCAAGGGCGCACGGTCATCATCGTCGGGTTCCAGCGGCAGGGGCAAGCCCTCGCCCGTTGGTT
>JALONY010000262.1 GCA_025454715.1 Anaerolineae bacterium | reverse complement strand
CGGCCCTCCTGAGACGTTCTGGTGGTTCCGCAACTACGAGCAATTGTTCAACCACGGCGCTTTCCGCTCCGCCATCTGGCATACGATCATCCTGACCGGCCTCTCGCTCGGCGTTCAGCTCCCCTTAGCGATGGGGTTGGCACTGTTGGTTGGGCGTGGTGCATTGCCCGCAAGGCGCGTCTTCCGCCTGATGCTGTTCGTGCCTTACGTGTTCAGCGAAATCATCACGGCCATCATCTGGCGCTACGTCTTCGACCCCAACAGCGGCTTGGCCAACTTGATGCTCGGCTCGGTCATCCCGGGCTATCAGCCCATCGCGTGGCTGGCCGAAGAAAACGTGGTGATTCTCGCCATCTTTTTTGTCCTGACATGGAAGTATTTCGGCTTCTACATGATTTTGTATATGGCCGCGCTACAAGGCATCCCCAGTGACCTTGAAGAGGCGGCGCGCATCGACGGCGCTAACGAGCGGCAAGTGCTGTGGAACATCACCCTGCCGATGATTGGGCCGACCATCCGCCTGACCATCTACCTCTCGGTCTTGGGCGCCATTCAACAATTCGTGATTGTGTGGGTTATGACGCAAGGCGGGCCGGTCGATTACAGCGAAACACTGGGGACATACGTCTATAAATACGGCGTACAACGCCTCCAGCTGGGCTATGGGAGCGCGGTAGCGGTCACTTTGTTCGTGATTACCTTCACCTTCTCGCTGTTCTACCAACACTTCGTGCTTCGGCGCGACTATCAAGACACCCGCACGGCCTAACGGCTGAGAGAAGTTAGGAGTTCAGCGTCATGGCTCACCGTCCACCGCGCCGCCTCGAAAAACCATTCCAAGTCAGTGTGCCGGTCAAGGTCGGCATCCTGATTGCGGTCTGCCTCATCATCATGGGGCCGGTCGCCACTGCCCTCTTGGGCAGCATCCGCACCACGGGCGAGTTTCTGGCGCGCCCGTTCGACATCCCACGCGGCGAAATCCAGCTCCAGCACTACACCGATGTCCTGACCAGTGAGAGCTTTTGGAACTCGTTCCGCAACAGCATGGTCATCACCGGCGGCGTCACGTTCTTCAACGTCGTGCTGTCCAGTTTGCTGGCCTTCGCCCTCAGCCGTGTACAGTTCGTCGGGCGCGGCCTGTTGTTCAACATCTTGTCACTCGGGCTGCTATTCCCGCTGGTCATCGCTATCTTGCCCATCTTCATCCAAGTGCGCCAATTGGGGCTGATTAACTCGATGTGGGGCGTCATCCTGCCAATCGTGGCCTTTGGCCTGCCCGGGAGCGTCGTCATCTTACGCGGCTTCTTCATCAGCGTCCCCAACGAGCTGGAAGACGCCGCCTATATCGACGGCTGTACGACATGGGGATTTTTCTGGCATATCCTCATCCCCCTTGCCCGCCCTGCCCTCGCCTCGGTCGCCGTGCTACAAGTCATCGCAGGATGGAACGAGTTCTTCCTCCCTCTCATCGTCTTGACCGACCCGAAACTATGGCCGTTGCCGTTGGGCATCATGCAATACCAAGGTCAATTCGGGACGGACTGGGCGCGGGTGATGGCCTACGTGGTCATCCTGATGGTTCCTGCCGTGGTTTTCTACATCTTTACCGAACGCTACATCGTCACCGGCCTGACCGGCGGCGAACTAAAGGGCTAACGGTTTCTGGGGCGCGAAGGACGCTCATTCACATATCCCTATGACAGCTTCCAATACGCAACACCTCAACCCAATGCTGACGGCAGATCAACGGGTGGATGCCCTGTTGTCCGAAATGACCCTCGATGAAAAACTGGCGCAGCTCACCGGAGTCTGGGTCACGGAATTGATCGACCGTGAGCGCCAACCGGTCACCGCCAAGCTGGAGAACCGCTTGGGGCAAGGCATCGGCCATCTGACCCGCGTCGGGGCATCGTCACTGTTGCCGCCGCCCGAAAGCGCCGAACTCGCCAACACGCTTCAGCGCTATCTGCTGAACCATACCCGCCTCAAGATACCGGCCATCGTCCACGAAGAAAGCTGCGCGGGCTACATGGCACGCGGTGCGACCACCTTCCCCCAAGCGATGGCGCTGGCCGCGATGTGGGAGCCCGAGTTAGTCGAGGACATCGCCAAGGTCATCCGTCGCCAGATGCGCGCTGTCGGTGCACACCACGCCCTAGCGCCGGTGCTGGATGTCGTCCGCGACCCACGGTGGGGGCGCGTCGAGGAGACTTTCGGCGAAGACCCGTTCTTGATTTCGGCCATCGGTATGGCCTACATCCGGGGTTTACAAAGCGACTCGTGGGACGGGCGCGTCATCGCCACCGCCAAGCACTTCGCTGCCTACGGCATCTCGGAGGGCGGCATGAATTGGGCGCCCGTCCACGTGCCGGAGCGCGAGCTACGCGAAATCTTCTTGTCACCGTTCCGCGCCGCCGTTCAACACGCGGGCGTCGAATCGGTCATGCCTGCCTATCACGAGCTGGATGGCGTGCCTTGCCACGCCGACAAATCCCTGCTGATCGACATCCTGCGCCACGACATGGGGTTCGGCGGCACGGTCGTCTCGGACTATTTCGGCATCAACATGCTCCGCGAATACCATCACGTCGCGCCCGACAAGCGCACCGCTGCGCGCCTCGCCATCGAGGCCGGCGTCGATGTCGAACTACCGAACGCCGATTGTTACGCCAGCCCATTACGCGAGGCGGTCGAAGCTGGCGAGGTCGATATCAGCCTGATTGATGCGTGCGTCCGGCGAGTCCTGCGCCAAAAAGTCCTGCTGGGCTTGTTCGAAAACCCGTATGTCGATACGGGGCGAGTCGCCGAGGTCTACGCCGCCGAGGATGCCCTCACCCTCAGCCGCGAGGCTGCTGCCAAGTCGATTGTGCTGCTCAAGAACAATGGGGTGCTGCCACTGACCAGCGCGCACAAGACCATCGCCATCATCGGCCCCGCCGCCCATGACCAACGCACCCTACAGGGCGATTATCACTATCCCAGCCACCTCGAGGGCATGTTTGACCCCAACCAAAGCCAAGAAGCCCCCAACCCATCCCAGCCTCACATCGAGATGGATTGGTCGGCACATTTCCCGCCCTCGGTGACCATTTTTGATGGAGTGCGTGCGGCACTGGGCGATCGAACCGAAATCGGCTACGCCAAAGGGTGCGACATCAACAGCGCCGATACCTCTGGCTTCAGCGAGGCAGTCACGCTGGCTCAGAGCGCCGATGTCGCGGTCTTGGTCGTCGGCGATACGTCAGGCTTGACGGCGCGCTCGACCAGCGGCGAGAGCATCGACCGCGCCGACATCGGCCTCCCGGGGGTGCAGACCGCGCTGATTCAAGCGGTGGCCGCCACGGGTACGCCGGTGGTGGTCGTGCTGGTGCATGGCCGCCCGTTCGCCCTGTCCGACATCGAACAACACGCCAGCGCCATCTTGACCTGCTGGCGGCCTGCCGAGCAAGGCGGCGCGGCATTGGCCGACGTACTGGCTGGCGTGGTCAATCCAGCCGGTCGCTTGCCGATGTCGTTCCCGCGTGCCGTCGGCCAGATTCCGGTCTATTACAACCACAAGCCATCGGGTGGGCGCA
>JALONY010000261.1 GCA_025454715.1 Anaerolineae bacterium | reverse complement strand
ATCACGAATTACCTCAACAGCCTCGCCACCACACCGCAGGGCGTCCAAACCATGCTCGACATCGTGTGGGGCGGGCAAGCCGCCCTTGGCCTCGCCCTGACCGGCCTTGCGCTGTGGCGCTGGGGCTGGCGTGGGGTGCGGGCGTTGCCGGTGTGGTGCGGCATGGGTGTGTTGGTGGTGATGTGCCTGATTAACCTGCGCTTGGGCATCGTCTCGGAGCGGACATTGGCGATGTTGGCACCGGCTGCCGCGCTTACGGTCGGGCTGGGGGTGCTGGCCGTGCCCAGCGTGCCGCGCCGTTGGCTGGTCGGGGCGTTGGTGGTCTGGAGCGTGGTGACCGTGCAGGGCGTCTTGCCACGCCTGAACAGCGACACGATCGCGCAGGCGGTGGCGGCGGGCTATACCCCCACCGACCTCGTGATTTTGGAGACCGGCTTCGACGATGCCGCGTTCGGCTACCAACTGGAACGGACGTTGCCGCCGGAGGGCTTGCGCGTGTTCCGCTCGTATTATGAGTACGACTTCCCCGATGACCCCAGCATGATGGCCGCGCTCGATGCGCAACTCGCCCAGAGCCAGCGGGTGTGGCTGGTGTATTGGAACGTGCCGCCGCGCATGGCCGACAAATTGCGCGGCTTGGGCTTTGGCCGCATCGAACGCCAGCGCCTGCCGGTCGGCAGCGGCGACCCGCTGTATGTGCGCGACCCGATCGCCGAGGTATCGCTGTGGGTGCGCCCGCCCGACGCGCCCCAATTCACCGGTAGCTACGACAACGGCTTGATGCTGCACGGGGCGATTGTGCCGCGCCACTTGCCCGCTGGCCTGACCTCACTCCACATCGACTCGTGGTGGCAAGCCAGCCAGCCCATTGACCGCGATTATACGGTCGGCGCGTTCTTGATTGACGCCAGCACCGGCCAGACACTGGCCGAGAGCTTTGCCCCTCCGCCCAACCAGCCGATGACCACATGGCCGACCGACCGCCTAATCCCCGTGCGCCATAGCTTCAGCCTGCCGCAAGGCTTAGGGGTGGGTGAGGTTGTGGTGCGGGTGGTGGTGTATTGGTATCAAACGCCGGACGCGCCCGTATTGTACGACGGTCAGCCGACCGTCACGCTTGGGCAAGTCTCGGTCTTCCCTAGCGCACCCCTTGGAGCACCCCGATGACCGACCTGTACCCCCTTTTGCTCAGCCCGACCCTGCACACCCGCGTTTGGGGTGGGCGCACGCTCCAGACCCGCTATGGCAAGCCGCTCCCGACCGACCAGCCGTATGGCGAATCGTGGGAATTGCACGATACTAGCACGGTCGCCAACGGCGTATTGGCTGGGCGCACAGTCGGCGACCTGACCCGTGCGTATGGCGCGGCGCTGGTTGGCACGGCCTCCGACCCCGCCGAGGGCTTCCCGTTGCTGGTCAAGTTGCTCGATTGCAACGATTGGCTGTCGGTGCAGGTGCACCCCGATGACGCGCTGGCGCTGGAATTGGAGGGGGAGCCACGCGGCAAGACCGAGGCGTGGATTTTGTTGGACGCCACCGAGGGCGCACGCATCGTGGTCGGTATCGAGGCGGGCGCGAGCCTCGACGCGGTGGCGTCGGCCATCCGCGAGAACCGGCTGGAGCCGTTGCTGAGCTATCAAGTCGTCTCGGCGGGCGATGTGGTCTATATGGCGGCGGGCACGGTGCACGCGCTGGGCCCGGGGGTATTGGTGTATGAGATTCAGCAGTCGTCCGACCAGACCTACCGGTTGTATGACTGGGGTCGGGTCGGGCTCGACGGGCAACCGCGCCAACTGCACATCGACAAATCGTTGCGGGCGGCACGCCTCGGGGTCAAGCCGCCCATCACGCGGCTGGCCGATTCGGCTGACGATGGTGCGGTCTTGGGCGGGGCGTATTTCGTCACGGTGCGCCACGTCGTGGCCGAGGGCGCGCCGGTGCAGGCCGATACCGGTGGGGTACGCTTCCACGCGCTGACCTGCACGGCGGGCGCGCTGACCGTGACGGCGGGCGAGGCCGCGCCGGTGCAGTTCGGGGCAGGGCAGACCGTGTTGGTTCCGGCGGCGGTGGGGGCGTATGTGCTCAGCGGCGCGGGCGAGGCGCTGCGCTCGTCTCAGCCGGTGTGATGGCTTCGTTTTCTTCCTCACCCCGCTCAGCCTGAAAAACGAACACCGCCCGACCTCATGGCGAGGGCGGGCGGTGTGGGGTGTTTCGTCAGCGAAGCGCAGTCCTGATGTGATTCGCTTATTGGTGCTTTTGCGCCAGCGTCGCGAGCTTGGTGAACGTCTCGGCGTCACGCACGGCGATGTCGGCCAGAATCTTGCGATCCAACTCGATACCAGCTTGCTTCAGGCCGTACAAGAAGCGGCTGTAGCTCAGGCCGTTCAGGCGGGCGGCGGCGTTGATGCGGATAATCCACAGTTCACGCATCCGGCGGGCGCGCTGGCGGCGGTCGCGGTACGAGTAGAAGAACGACTTCAGATACGCTTCGTTAGAGCGCTTCCACAAGCGCCCACGCGAGCCATATTGACCCTTAACGAGCGCACGGATTTTGTTGTGACGGCGGCGGCGGACGACGCCGGTCTTAGTACGAGCCATGGGAGTTTAAACCTCTGTGTTCATCTTAGCGCCGCCCGAGCAAGCTCATCCGACGATGAGCCGCAAACAGGACGGGTGAACGGACGCGAAAGGGGGTGCCTGCCAACGAATTAGGCGGGCGGGTTGGCCTTGTAACGCTTGATATAGGGGATCAGGCGCTTGATACGGCGGATTTGGCCGCTGCCGTTGACCGTCTGCATCTTGTTGAGCTGGTTCTTGACGCGCTGGCTACGACGACGACGGAAGTGCGTCTTGCCGCCCTTGGTACGCAGCAACTTGCCGGTACCAGTCACGCGGAAGCGCTTGGCGGTGGACTTGTGAGTCTTGAGTTTGTACTTCTTGGCCACGATGGGTTCTCCGCAGGACTGCGTTGGTGCTTTCGTTAGCTCAGGGGAGCCAAGGTCATGGTCATGGTGTTGCCCTCGAGCGTGGCGTTCTGCTCGATGGACGAGACATCCTTCATCTCCTCCGCAATGCGGATGAGACGATTCAGACCGATTTCGGTGTGCAGGTTTTGGCGCCCACGGAAGCGAATGCTGAAGCGGACTTTGTTGCCCTCTACCAGCCATTTGCGCGCATCGTCCATTTTGAAGCCCAAGTGATAATCATCGGTGCTTGGGTTCAACCGCACTTGCTTGACTTCGACGACCTTTTGAGCCTTCTTCGCCTTGCGCTCACGCCGCTGCTTCTCATATTGGAACTTGCCGAAGTCCATGATTTTGCAGACGGGCGGAACAGCGTTGGGCGCGACCTCGACGAGGTCGAGATCGGCGGTCTCGGCCATTTCCAAGGCGCGCATAAACGGCACGACACCAATATTCTCATCGTTTTGGTCGATGAGGCGGACTTCGCGTGCGCGAATTTGACGGTTGATGCGATATTCCGGGTTGTTAATGGCCTGTTCCCTTTTGTTCTTGGCCGCCTTACTGAACCGACACTATAGCAGAAACGGGCGGGCGCGTCAACTCTGTCTGAACGGGGTTTTGAGGAAAGATTGGCTAGCAGAAACGGGCGGGCGCGTCAACTCTGTCTGAACGGGGTTTTGAGGAAAGATTGGCATACCGCTTGCCGTGCGCTGGTTACCCGTGATGTGATGGGCGCATGAAGGGGTGAAAACAAAAGAGCGCATCCGTAGCGTGGGATGCGCTCTTGCCTTTCGCGATAGGGTCAGCCCTCGCGCAAGCCCTCGATCAGCACCGCGCTGACCTCGGGGCGGGTGAACTCCTCGGGCAGGGCTTGCCCGGCGCGCAACATCTCGCGCACCTGCGTACCGCTTAGCGACAGCCAATCGTCCTCGCCGTAGAGAGCAGTCTTGGCCGTCACGATTTGGCGTTGCTTGCGGCTGTAAAACGCATTCTCGAACATGATGGGCGTGATGCCAATCAGGGCGGGGTCGAACTCCTCGAAC
>JALONY010000260.1 GCA_025454715.1 Anaerolineae bacterium | reverse complement strand
AGCAGGTTGACGAACGCGACGCCGAACAACGGCCCGAGCGAGTAGCCCGCCCCGCCGATGATGAGCATCGCCAGCAACTCGATCGAGACCGCCGGAGCGAAGAAATCCAGCGACAGCGAGTTGGTCTCGAACGCCCACAGCGCCCCAGCGATGCCGGCATAGACCGAGCTGAGGAAGAACGCCTGTAGCTTGTAGCGAAACACGTTGATGCCCAGCAGTTCCGCCGCGAGGTCGTTATCGCGGATGCTGAAAGGTCGGGATGGGCACCTCCAGCGGGCGCGAGCCGTTGGTGAACGGCTCCAGCGGGTACTTGAGGAACCACGGGATGATGAACTGCGCCGCCAGCGTCGCCATGCTGAGGTAGAAGCCTTTGACGCGCAACGACGGCAACCCGAACAACAGCCCGACCCCGCCGGTAATCAGCGCGGCGGCGGGCAAGGCCGTCCAGAACGTAAAGCCGAAATCGCGCACCAAGATGGCGCTGGAATACGCCCCGACCGCCATGAACGCGGCGTGCCCGAGCGAGACGAGGCCGGTGTAGCCGGTCAGGATGTTCAAGCCCTGCACCGCGATGACGAACGTCGAGATGCGCAGCACGATGCCAATCAGCGACTCGGGCAAGAGGCTGATGCCCAAGCCGCCACGGGCGGTCAACAAGGGGATGAGCAGCAGCAACAGCACCAAGCCATATTTGACCAGCTTGTCGGTGCGCGTGCGGTTGAGCGCGATGTCCTGCGCGTAAGAAGTGTCGAACGTCCCTGCCGGGCGGATGTTGGCGGACATAGCTTGTGGCGCTCCTCGGTTATATGCGCTCGATGCGCCGCTGACCGAACAACCCATCGGGGCGGACGATCAACACCAACATCAAAATTAGGTAAGGGGCCAGCTCGGTATCGACCTGTAACCCGGGGAAAAGGCGCTTGCTCAGTTCTTGCACCAGCCCGATGGCCAGCCCACCGACCAATGCGCCGCCCACGCTGTCGAGGCCGCCCAGCAACACCGCTGGGAAGGCGTGGTACTGCTGCCCGCCTGCAAGACGCCCGCGGCCATCGCCAATAGTGAGGCGATGCCCCACGCCACGGCCAAAATCACGCGCACGCGCAACCCGACCGATTGCGCCAATTGCTGATTTTCGGCGGTGGCGCGCATGGCGAGGCCGACGTTGGTATAGCGGAAGAACAGCACGAACGCGCCGAACGCCACCAACGACAACACGAACGCCGCGATGAGTTCGATGTTGATGTTGAAACTGGCCGCCAGCCACGTCTCGCGCCCATCGACCGAGATGCGCGCCGGTAGGCCAATCTGCTTGAGCGTGTCGAACACCGGCAACGGAATCTCGACACTGCCCCACACCAATTGCGTGACGCCGTGCAGCAATTCGTTGACGGCCAGCGTCATCAGCACCGCCGTGAACAGCGGTTGACCAATCAGCGGGCGGATGGTGAAGCGCTCGACCGCCAAGCCCATCACCGCCGCGCCGACCGCACCACCGACCACGGCGCGCAACAATTGCCACTGGCTGCCCGGGATGCTGAGCAATAGCGTCAGCACCACCCCCACCCCCAGCCCAATCAGCAAGCGGCGCGGCTCGATTAGGCCACGCCAGCCGGTCATCGTCACGCCCATCAGCACCACCACGAGGCTGAAGACCGCCGAGACCCAGACGTTGGGCTGTTGGGTGTTGAAAAAGGTGTGAAAAATCAGGCCGCCCAGCAACATCATGTAGCCGTGGGCGAAGTTGAACACGCCCGAGGCTTTGTTGATGATGACGATGCCCAGCGCGACCAGCGCGTAGATGCCGCCGACCAACAGGCCGCGGATGGTGGACTCCAACATGCGCCCGGGGCGGATGTCGAAGGCGATCGGGATAATCCACAGCAAAATGGTGATGGCCAGCGCCAGCACGCCCAGCCACGTGACCGTAGCGCGCACCTGCTTGGGGGATATCCGAGGGGGAGCCGAAAGCGCTTTTTGTGCCAAAACAAACCTTCTTTCTATCGAATAAACGTTTTTGTCCCCACCCCAGCCGTCTCAGCCTCGGGGTATGGGGTGGCGCGGGCAATACAGGCCACACGCGTCGGGATGCAGGAGATGGCGCTTGCCCCTCACCTCTGGGTGGGGCGGCTCATGGGCTGATAAACCGGATGAGGACGCCCCAAACCGCCTTAGGCTTCCGCGACGCGCACCTCGGTCTCGACCCGCCCACTGCGCCCATCGCGATATTTGACCTCGGCCACCACCTTGACCGACTCGCGGTGCTCATAAATGGCCGAAATCATCTCGCCGTAGCGTTGCTCCAGTGCCGAGCGGCGCAATTTGCGCGTGCGGGTCAATTCGGCCTCGTCGGCGTCGAACGCCTTGTGCAAAATCACGAAGCGCTTGATGCGCGCCGCCTCGGGCAACGTGGCGTTGACCGCCCGAATCTCTTTGCGGATGATGTCGTAGACCTCGGGCTTTTGCGTCAAATCGACGTAGGTGGTGAAGTGCACGCGGTTTTTCTCCGCCCAGCGCGCCACGTTGTCGAAGTCGATGATGACGATGGCCGAGACGAAATCTTTGTCCGCCCCGCCGATGGACATCACGTCCTGCACGAACTGGCAGAACTTCAGCCGCCCCTCGATGTACTGCGGGCTGAACGCCTCGCCGTTCTTTATGCGGATCATGTCCTTGACGCGGTCGAGGTAAATCAGGTGGCCGTCCTCGTCGATGTAACCCGCGTCGCCGGTGCGGAAGTAGCCCTCGTCGTCGAACGCCTCGGCGGTCTTGTCGGCCATCTTGAAATAGCCGTTGAACACGGCGCGGCTGCGGATGCAAATCTCGCCGTCCGGGGCAATCTTGATGTGCACGCCCGGGATGGGCTGCCCGACGCTGGCCAATTTGACTTGGCCGGTCAGGTGCTGGGTCGCGCCTTGTATCTCGGTCGAGCCGTAAATGCTTTTCAACTCGACGCCGACCGCCCGAAAGAAGCGCAAGACCGACGGGCTGAGCGCCGCGCCCGACGTGAAGGCGTGGCGCATCCGCGTCATGCCGATTTTATCGCACAGTGGGCCGAGCACCGCTTGCTTGCCCAGCCAGCGCAAAGCGCGCAAATGCACCGGCACCGGCTTGCGCTCGTCCTCGAGGTCGATGACGCGATAAGCCACCGGCAAGAACAGCCCGAACAGCGCACGGTTCAGCCATGTGCTGTCGTTGATTTTCATCTGCATGGTGCGCGCCAACCCCTCCCAGATGCGGCTGGGGAACAGCAACGACGACGGCGCAATCTCGCGCAGGTCGTGGCTGATGGTGTCGGCGCCCTCGGGGAAGTTGACCGTAAAGCCGTATTGCGGGTGCGCCGCCGCGCCCAAGCCTTGCTCGGTAATCCACGCCATCGGGCTGAACGACAAATACTCGTCCGTCACGTACAAGGGCACGGTATCGCGGGTGTGATAGGTGGCGTACAACAAATTGTTGTGCGAAATCATCGCGCCCTTGGGCACGCCCGAAGTCCCCGACGTGTAGCTATAAATCGCCATCTCGTCGGTGTTGCCCTCGGCCAGCAAGCGCTCGAAGCGTTGCGGGTCTTTTTGGTGCGCGGCGCGCCCGCTCGCTTGCACGTCGGCGTAACGCACCACCCACTTGGGGTCATACCCAATCATGCCTCGGTCGTCCCAATACACCACCCGCCGCACGTTCGGCAGTTGCTCGCGCAGCTCGAAGGCTTTATCGACCTGCTCTTGGTCGTGGGCAATCAGCAAGACCGCCTCGGAGTGGTTGACGATGTAGCCCATCTCTTGCAAGTTGGCATCGGTGAAGATGGCGATGCTGACCGCGCCCAACGCCTGTACCGCATACTGCGCCCAGTAAAATTCGGGGTCGTTCTCGCCGATGATGGCCACTTTGTCGCCGCGCTTCAGCCCCATCTCGGCCAAGCCCAAGCACAGGTCGATGGTGTTTTGCAGGCTCTCGCGCCACGTGTATTCTTGCCAAATGCCGTAGCGCTTCTTACGCATCCCAATCCGGTCGCCGAGGCGCTTGGCCGTGGCATAAAACGCCCGCGGGATGGTGTCCATGTCGGGCGGGAGCGGCGGGATTTGATCGTAAGGGACGAGAAAATGCGATTTTGCGGGTGTTTTTAAAACGTCTACGGAAGCCATAAGATTTTTAACCCTGCTCTTGACCCAAATAGGCTCGGATGACCGCTTCGTTTTGGCTGATTTCGTCGGGGGTGCCCTCGGCGATTTTCTGCCCGAAGTCCAGCGCCACGATGCGATCCGAGATGTCCATCACCAACCCGACATCGTGCTCGATCAACAAAATCGTCACGCCGCGCTGCTCGTGGATGTCGAGGATGAAGCGCGCCATGTCCTCTTTTTCTTCCACGTTCATGCCGGCCATCGGCTCGTCCAGCAACAACAGCGACGGCTCTAGCGCCAGCGCCCGCCCCAGCTCCACCCGCTTACGCAAGCCATAGCTCAGCGTCCCGACGACGCTCTTGCGGATGGCCTGTATCTCCAAGAAGTCGATGATTTCCTCGACGATTTGGCGATGCGCGATTTCCTCGCGCTGGGCAGGCCCCCAAAACAACGCGCCGGTCAACATGTTGGAGCGCATGTGCAGGTGGCGCGCCGCCATCAGGTTGTCCAGCGTGGTCATGTTGGTATAGAGGGCGAT
>JALONY010000259.1 GCA_025454715.1 Anaerolineae bacterium | reverse complement strand
CGAGCGCTGGTTTTGCGCCATATCGACCGTCAGCATGGCAAACGGCGGCGTCAACCCCCACGGCATGTGGAACATCACATCGCCCAAAATCAGGATGCCTCGCTCCGGTTGCCAAAACGACAGGTGATCGACCGCGTGGCCGGGCGTGTGCAACACGTGTAAACCGCCCATCACCTCCGGCAACATATCGCCCTCTTTCAGCACCCGCGCCACCGGCGTCGGGGTATAGCGCGTCTCTGGCAGGGGCAACCAACGCCACGGTGCGCCCAGCCTCTTCGGGTCGGGGCGCACCACCGCAGCCTTGCCCATGATGGCGTCGGCCTCGGCCTGCCCCGCCATCACCGACGCGCCGGTGGCGATCGAAACGGTCGGCAGGCCGTGCGTGATGAGGATGCGCTTCACGTCCGACAGCGCATAGCCCAGCGACCGCACCCACGTCAAAATTTGGCTGGCGCTGGGGCGGATGCTGGTATCGAAAATCGTCAGGCCGTCGGCATCGACCGACAGGTAAGCCTGCCCGAAATTCAGGCGGGTAAACCGGTAAAAATCGTCGGAAAGGCGCTCCATCACACACCCCTTCATCGTGTCTGGCAATCTACGCATTGTCCCCCAAAAACCGCTTTCGCGTTAGGGGTGAGCCCAAGAGCGGGTTTTTGCATCCGGCGGCGGGTTGGCGTTATGCTCATGGCGGATACTCGTACTCTCCCCGCCCTGCTCAGACCCCATGATGCACCGAAAGGAAGTACCACCCCATGCCGCTCCGCACCCGCACCCAGCGCTATTGCTTCATCATCGGCCCGATGCGTGACGACCATTTGGGCGACCAAGCCCGCCTGCGTAAGCTCAAAAGGTCGGTCATCCAACCGTTGTTCGAGGAAATTCAACGCAGCGACGGCACGCAGTACACCGTCGAGACACCGTTCGACCAAACCGGCGGCAACATCATCAACGACGTGATTAACGCCATCGACCGCGCCGACATCGTGATTGCCGACCTGACCGACAACAACCCGAACGTCTTCTATGAGCTGGGCATCACCCACGCGCTCGGTCGCCCGTGCATCACGGTGGTCGAGGAGCGCCAAAAGGTGGACGACAACGGGCGGATTCGGCGCGAGGAACTGCCGTTCGACATCCGCGCCTACCGCGCCCAATACGTCAACCTCGAGGAGGACGATTTCGACGAGGCCAAGGCGCGCCTGCGCCCGTTCATCAGCCGCGCCCACCGCGAGTCCGACTGGCGGCGGCTGGAAAACCCAGTCATCGACTTTTACAAAGCGCCGCTGACGTTCATCTCACCGGCCTTCGCGCTGGCGCAAAATTATTACTACAACTTCGTCAAGCCGGTGGTCGAGACGCTGACCAAGCGCAACGGTGCCGATTACCTGTTCAACATCGTGACCGGCACCGCCCAAAACCCCAACCCCCAAAAGCCGGAAGAAGCCGTCACGATGGCCAAAGAACCCCGCAGCCAGCTCAAGTTGCAGGTGGTCATCCCGACGCGCATCCAAGCCGCCAAGCACAATTACGTTGACCGGATGAAAGGCCAACCCGACCTGTACACCGCGTTCGTCGGCAGCGCAGGGCGCCCGTACACCACCTTCCTGCGCGACGCCGACCAACGCTTGGCCTTAATCGACGTGCCGACCACCATCCGAGGCATCGAGGACGCGGTCAAGCGCCGCCTACGCACCGCGTTCACCTCGTATGATGACCCCGAGTTCCGCGAGTTCGAGGCGCAAGAAATCGAGCGGTTTTACGTCATGCTCGAGAGCTTCATCAGCCAACACGAGGACGGGGAGCAGTTCACCCGCCGCGTCGAGCTGGTGACCTACGACCCCGCCCAGCCCGACGGCCTGCGCTGGCTGCACGACATCGTGCGCGATTAAGGCCGCACGATCGTTTGATAGACCAAGTAACGCTCCAGCAACGGCGCGGCGTTGTCGTACAGTTGCGCGGCGGCTTGCGCGTCGCCGGTGAACAAACAAATCTCGCGTGCCAGCAGGGTCGTCCGCAACATGTCGTGGAACACCTCGCGCTCTTGATAGACCACGAACGCCTGCTCGATGTGGCTCAGGGCACGGTCGGCGTCGGCTTGCGCCTTCGAGACGCGCAACATCCGGTAGGCCAACTGCGCCTCGATGCTCTGGGCATGAGCCGCCAACACGTCGTCGCTCAACCGCTCGGCGCGCTCGGTCAGCCACTCCACGGCACGGCGGGCACCCCGCACGTCGCCAGACGGGCTGATGGCCTCCAGCTCGCCCAAGCGGTACATCCATTGGGCGGTCAGGCCGTCGTCATTGGCCAGCGCCACCCATTGGGGTTGGTCACGCAATAGCTCCAACGCCTCGCCGGTTTGCCCGTCCATCTGGAGTGCCTCGGCCAAGCCCAGCGCGGCGCGCAATTTGTGGCGCGGGGCGAGGTCGGGGTGATAGTACAAATCGCCATAGGTGCGGATGGCGCCGCGCACATCGCCGCCATAAATCGACGGCAAGACGCGGGTGAGCTGAACGGCGTGCCACTCGTGCAAGTCGTCGAACAATTCGAACAAGCTCGACCCGGACGGGTGCGCCGCGTCCCACGCCTCGGTGATGCGCCCCAGCGTCATCAACGCCTCGACGTTCAGCCGCCACACGCGCAAATAAGCCGCGTCATGCCGCCCAACCGTCGTATCGACGTGCTTGAAGGCGGCATGGATGAAGGCCGCCCCGCGTTGCCCGAGCGGTGCCACGCACATCCCGAACAACGCCACCGCGTGTACCACGCTCAGCGAGGCCACCCACGCAACCACCCGCTGGCGCAGGGCGTCCTCGGGCTTGGCGGCACCCAGCGCGCTCAAGGGGGTGGGCGCATCGGGCGCCAGCGCCGCCAGCAACTCCCCTAGCCCGACCTCGGCCACCTGCCCGCGCCCGCCCGATTGTGCGGCCACCGCCCGCACGCCTGCCGCCACCCGCTCCGGCGGGTACGCCTGCCACACCCACGCTTTGGCCAGCCCCAAGCTCAGCGCGTCCGGCTCACGGTCAAGCCACGCGCCGCGCTCACCCAAGACCAACCACGTCGCCCCGCCCGCAACGTGCGCCAGCACCCGCCGCACCGCACCGTCCAGCCCCAAACGGCGGGCGCGCAACATCTCCGACACGCTGTTGGCGTCGTCCAAGGTGCCCGACAACTTCAACACCCAGACCGGTTGCCCTGCCCGCCCGACGCGCCCGACCTCATTGGCCAAGCGCTCGAACATCTCCAACGTATAAACGACCTGATACGGCACGCCCAGCTTTTCGAGGGTGCGCTCGAAGACACCGCCCAGCGCACGGGTCACGATGACGCGCACCTGCCCAAGCTTGGCGAGGTGCGCCACGCGCAAGTGGTGCGGGTTGGCCACGGTCGAATCGAGGGCGCGCAACACCTCCAGATACGGCGTCATCGCCTCTTGCTCGGTCAGGCGCAACCACAAATCGGGCGCCAATCGCCCGTCTCCCTCGGTCACCATCGCCGCCAAGTCCGGCGCGTGCGTCAGCGCGGGAATCTGGCCGAGGCGTGCGCCCAAAGCCGTGATGACCTCGGACAAGATTTGGTAGGGCTCGGGCAGGGCGGTGGGCGGGGCGGCGTGCACCCCCGCCCCGATGAAGACGGCCAACGTGCCGTGCTGCACGGCGGGTGATAAGAGCGATAAGGCGTGTGTAAGCATGAAGTTGCTCCATCAAGCATGATTGAACGCACCACCCAACCGATAACGATGATGACGGCGCGCACCTCCAAGTATAACGCAAAACAAACCTTACGACTGAGGTCAAATGAGCCGAGGTCGGGTCATGCGGTTTGACGAACATGGACGCTGATTCGGGATTTCGGTTGGCTATTATGTTAAATTTTTTGAAATTTCGAATAAGTATGCTAGTCTGTTAGTCACAGTTATTCATCCAAAGGTGTTCCGTGATGCGACCTCTGATACCCCGTATCGTCCTAGCCTGTCTCGTCTTGATTGGTACGGTGGCAGCGGTCGTCGCTCAAGCCCCGACCGTGACCGATGATGCTTATACCACCCCCTACAACACGGCGCTCAGCGTGCCCGCCCCCAGCGGCCTGTTGGCCAATGATACCGGCTTCTCAGCCAGCACCCACCGCCTCGAATCGTATGACCCGCTCTCGCAATACGGCGGCGTGGTCACGGTCGCGGCAGACGGTAGCTTCACTTACACCCCACGCAGCGGCTTCTTCGGCCTCGACACCTTCAGCTACACCGTCCGCAACGGCTTCGGCGCGACGGTCGGCGTCGTCAGCATCACCGTGACGCCGCCGCCTGCGGTCGCCAACGACGACACCTACACCCTGACCCCGCACCTGACCTTCGTCTCGCCCACCGGCGTCCTCGGCAACGATACCGGCACCCTGACCGGCT
>JALONY010000007.1 GCA_025454715.1 Anaerolineae bacterium | reverse complement strand
CGTGATTTCGACGCTGGATTGGGCGGCAGGCGACAGGGTGTAGAGCACGATCGAGTAATCACCATCGGCGGGCAGGGCGACGCCGAACAGCTCGGGGTCGAAGCCCGCGCCGCTGTCGTCGTCCTCGGCAATCAGGGCACCGGTCGAGTCGAACAGGCGCACGGCGGTATCGACATCGCCCGCGCTCTTGACCGTGATGGACACGAGGTCACCGGCGCGACCGGTCATGCGGAACGACTCCGAGGCACCCGGCACGCCGTCGAACACGACGGTTGCGGTATCGCCATAGCCCAGCAAGCGCAAGTCAGCGAGGCTGTCGGGCGCGGTGCTGCCCGCAGGCTCGGCAGTGACCGGCGTTGCGGTCGGGAGCGGGATGGCGGTCGGGTCGGGCGTGACCTCGGCGGCGGGGGTGGTCGGCTCAGCCGTCGGGGCGGCGGCCTCCGGCGTGTTGGTCGGGACGGGGGTGGCCGTCGGCGGTAGGGTCGGGGTGGCGGTCGGTTCGACCGGCGCGGCGGTCAGGGTGAGGGTCAGGGTGTAAGCGCCCAAGACCAAGCGGTTGGGGTCAACCCCGCGGAAGCTGTCCACCTCGACCGTGTAGGTGCCGGTGGCGGGCAAGACGACCTCGCTGATGCGCGCCTGAATGCCGCCGCCGCTGTCGTCGTCCTCGGCCAAGACCGCGCCATCGGGCGAGAGCACACGCACCAACGGATCGAAGTCGTCGCTGGTCAGGTCGAGGGTGATGGTGTCGCCTTGTGCGCCATTGAAGGTATAGCTGGCGGTTTGGGCTTGCTCGGTCAGCTCCCCGTTGAGCGGCACACCGCTGGCCAATTGACCGGTGCTGGGCGCAACGGTCGGCACGGCAGTGGGTTGCGCGGTCTCGGGGGCGGTGGTCGGGACGATGGTCGGGACGGCCTGAGCGGCGGTCTCGGTGCGGTTGAGCGTCAGGCTGAACTGCCCGAACAATTGGCGGTCACCGCTGGGGCCACGGAAGCCATCGACCTCGATGACGTATTCGCCATCGCGGGGCAAGGTCACGTTTTCGAGCAAGGCGTTGAGCCCAGAGCCGCTGTCGTCATCCTCGGCGATGAGGGTGCCATCGCTGTCCAAGAGGCGGATTTTGGGGTCGAATTCGTCCGAGTCGGTCTGGATGGTGATGACATCGCCCGCGGTGCCGACGAAGGTATAGCGCCCGAGTTGCGCCTCGGCGGTCAATTCACCGATGGCCGACTGGCCGAAGTCGAGCGTGCCGGTGCTGCCGCTGGGCAGGGCGGGCAACGGGGTGACTTGGGCAGTGTCGGGCGCGGGGGTGCTGGTGGCTTGTGCGACGGGCGCGCTGGCCTCGCCCTCGACCGTGAGCGCCACCGTGAAGCGCCCTTGCAGGGTGCGGTCGCCGGTGAAGCCGCGGAAGCCGTCGGCGACGATTAAATAGGTGCCGTCGGTGGGCAGGGTGAAGCGGTTGATGCGGGCGTTCAGGCCGCCGCCGCCGTCGTCATCGAGCGCGAGGCGGTCGCCATTGCCCGAGACGAGGGCGACGGCGGGGTCGAAGGCGTCGGAGCGCACATCGATGGTCACGACCTCGCCAGCGCGCCCCTCGAAGCTGTATTGGGCGCTTTGCTGGACGATGCCCAGCTCACCGACCACCAGCTCACCATAGGCGATGGCGCCCTCGTTGGCGGGGCGGGCGATGCTCAGGGTCAAGCTGTAGGCACCGCTGGCGCGTTGCGAGCCGTTGGTCTCGGCGGCGCTGCGGCTGGTGACGCTGACGCGGTAGTTGCCGTCGGCGGGCAGCTCGAAGGCGGCGATTTGCGCGTCGGTGGTGGGCGGTAGCGCGTTGTCGCTATAGCGCAATTGCAAGCCAGCGGGGTCATACAGCACCAAGAAGGCATCGAACGCGCCGGAGCGCAACGTCAGGCTGATGATTTGTCCTGCCGTGCCGGTCAGGGTGTAATCGTCGCTGATGCGCGATTCGTCGAGCTGACCGTCCTGCGTGCCCGCCGCGAGTTGCGCCCCTGCGGCACCGGTCGGGGCGGTGATGGTCAGGCTGCTGGTCTGGACGACCGCGCCGTTTTCGGTGATGTTGATGACGTAGACGCCCGCCGGGTCGGCGGGTTCGCTGGTCAGGTCGATGCTGTAATTGCCGTCGCCATCACTTTGGAAGTCGGTGGTGAAGACCAAGGCGTTGGTCGGCTGATACAGCACGTCCAACGTGTAGGGGGCATTGGGCTGTAGCCCGACCGCGCTGACGGTGTGGGTGGTGCCGTTGGGGCCGCTGGGTGGCGTGACGGTCAACGCCCCTTGTGCGCCGCTGCCCGCCGCGATGACCAGCATCGCCAGCAGTGTGACGAGCGCGATGAACAAACGAGGTCTAAACATGACGATTCCCTTCGATGGTGGCACAATGCACGCAAGTATGACCGAAGTAGCTTAAGCGAGGATGAACCTCCGGCGGCGCTTTGCGGGTGCGCCCGACTTCTCGCCGGTGCTTAGGCGTCGTCGTCGTCGTCCAGCAACGCCTCGAGCAGGAGGTTGGTGGTGGTGCGTCGTGACCGCTTGACCACCCGATAGGCGTGGGTGAGGTCGGGGCGATTTTTCGATTTCTCGAGTGGGACGTGCTCACACTCGAAGCTGTCTTGGATTTGGGCGTAGGTCTCCTCGCTGATGAGGATGACGCCACGGGCGTTCTCTTGCAAGATTTTGCTGATGACCATCGCCTCGCCCAGCGCCCCGAACTCTTTGCGGCTACTGCCGCCGACGTTGCCCAAGACCGCCGTGCCGGTGTGGATGCCGATGCCGTAGAACAAGCGTTGTTCCTCTGGCATGGTCTCGTGTAGGGCTTGCAGGTCGCTGAGCATGGCCATCCCTGCGCTGACGGCGCGGATGGCGTGGTCACGTTGGGGGTTGAGCTGGGTGTTGAACAGGCCGGTGACGGCATCGCCCAAGTATTTATCGACCACGCCCTCATACAGGTTGATGGCGTCGCTGGCGAGGCTGATGTAGCGGTTGATGACACGCATCAGGTCGGCGGGGTCGAGCCGCTCGCTGAAGGCGGTAAAGCCGCGCACGTCGCACGACATGGCGGTAATCTCGCGCTCTTGGCCGGCCACGTCTTGGGCGGCCACCGTCCTCAGGTTTTTGAGCAGGGCGGTCGGCAGGTAGCGGGCGGCCTCGGTGAGCTGGCGCTCACGGGCGCGTTGTTCGGTGATGTCGTCGATGACCAACGCCAAGCCCGCGCTTTGGTCGCGCACGGCGGGCAGTACGCTCAGCACCACCGTCCAATAACGCACCCCGCGCTTGGGCAGGTCAATCTCGACCTCGATGAGGTTGGATTGGCCGCTGTTGGTGACGAAGCGCATGGCGTTGTAAAGCGACTCGGGCAGGGAGCCCAGCGCGTTGGCGATGGCGGTTCCCACGAGGCTGCCTTCACGGCCAAACAAGTGCTCGGCGGCGCGGTTGGCGGTGCTGATGAGGTCGCGGTTGTCGAGGCTGACGACGGCGGTCGGGATGGAGTCGAAGATGCGCTCGAGGAGTTGGTTGAGGCTGGTCATCTCGTTGAGGCGCTCGCGGATGCCCATGAACAAGCGGGCGTTGTCGATGGCGACCGCGGCTTGGTCGGCGAAGGCGGCCAACATATCCAGCTCACGTTGCTGGAACATGCCCGAAATCATGCGGTTGTCGCAGTAGACGATGCCGATGATTTCGTCGCGCACCTTGAGCGGCACGGCAATCACGCTCCGCAACGCGAAGCCGACCACCGATTTTTGCTCGGCGTAGCGCGGGTCGTTTTGGGCGTTGTTGGTCAGCAAGGCTTGGCCGGTGGCGGCCACATCGGCGATGATGGTGCGGCTGATGACGAAATCGCGGGCTTGCGAGGTCTTGGCTTGCGCCATGCCGCGCTCGTCGATGGTGATGTCGAGGCCACGCGCCACCGCGAAATGGTCGAATTCGCCGGTCTCGCGGTTCTTGAGCACCACGTAACCGCGCTCGGCGCCCGTCAGGCTGATGACCGTCTCGATGACCTGATTGAGCACCTCGTCGAGGTCGAGGTTGCCGCTGATGAGGGCGGTGGTGTCGGCGAGGGCGCGCAAGGTGCGGAGCTCAATCAGGGTCGTGAGGATTTGCTTGTTGACCCCCTCGAGGCGCGCCTTGACGTTGACGACCGTCTCGAGTGTGCCGGTGGGCAGGTTCATCCCGCGCAGGCGCAGGGTCTCGCGTTGGTTTTGCAACAAGGCCACCAGCTCCTCGGCGCGGGCGACCAGCTTGCGTGCGGCTTCTTGGCTGGTGCTGGGCAAGGTGCCCTTGCCGAGGTCGTCCAGTTTTGCGGTTTCGTCGGTCATACCCCAAACACCTCGTAGAGTTCGGTCTGTTGCTGACGCCCGCGTACCTGTAGGGCGGTCAAGCGTTCGAAGCGCAGCCTGCGGGCAGCCGGTGACGGGTTGGCTTGTAGGTGCTCGCGGGTGGCCTCGCTGATGATGATTTGCCCGTCGGTGGCGTTTTCTTCTAGCCGTTTGCTCAGGTTGATGCTATCGCCCAGCGCGGTGAAGTCGCGGCGGTTGTGGCTGCCGATGTTGCCCAGCGTGGCGACGCCGGTGTTGATGCCGATGCGGTAGAGCGGGGTGGTCATGCCCAGCGATTTGTACAGCACCTCGAAATAATCGCGGATGCGTAGCGCGGCCTCGACTGCGGCGGCGGCGTGGTGCTTGAGCGGGTTGAGCTGGCTGTTGAACAAGGCCATGATTTCGGTGCCCATGTATTTGTCGATCACCCCGCCCGAGTCGTGGATGCCCTCCGAGGCCAGCGACAAATAGACGTTGACGTTTTGCATCACCTCTTGCGGGCGCAGGCCGGTGGGCAGGTGGACGAGCGGGTAGGTGTCGATGAACATGCACGTCACCTCGCGCCGCTCACCGTCCAGCCCAATACCGGCGATTTCGTTGATGTTCTCGAGCATGGCGGTCGGCAGGTAATAGCGCAAGATTCGCAAGGTCTCGTTGCGGTCGCGTTGGTCGGTCAGGTCGTCGATGACCATGGCCGCGCCTTGGGGGTAGCCGTCCTTGTCGCGCAGGGGGCTGACCTTGGCTTGCAAGACGCTGCGCGCCTTGCGCCCGCTGGGCACCTCGGCCTCGACCACCTGCACCTCGCTGGTCTCCAAGACTGCCCGTACCGCGCTGTCGAGCGCGTCATACAGCACGCCCGCCACGGTTTTCAAGGCTTTGCCAGCCAGCGCGTCGGGCGTGGGCACCTCCAACAGGTCGGCGGCGGCGCGGTTGGCGCGCAAGATGACCCCGTCCCGGTCGGTGGTAATCACCGAGCTATCCAGCGAGTTGAACACGTTATCGGTCAGGTCTTTGACGCGGATGATGTCGGCGAGGGTGCGCTGGAGCTCCGCGAACAAGCGGGCGTTGGCGATGGCCACGGCCACTTGGTTGGCGAAGGCTGCAATCAGGGTGCGCTCACGCTCGCCGAACGCGCCGCTTTTTAGGCGGTTATCGACGTAGACCACCCCCAGCATCGTGTCTTTGACGCGCATCGGCGCGCACACCACCGAGCGCAGGTCATGCACGATGATGCTCTGCACCCCGCTCAGGCGCGCATCGTCGTTGATGTTGCTGCTGAGCAACGCCTCGCCGCTCTCGATGACCTGCCGGATGACCGAGCGGCTGAAGCCACTCGTCTTCTCGGGCGGGATTTGGCCGCTGAAGCGCCCGACTTTCTCGCGGTTGTGGATGGTCTCGTTGTCGCTGAGGATTCGGAAATCCAAATCGCCGGTGGCCTCATCGACGAGGATGATGCAGCCGCGTTCGCCGCCACTCAGGCCAATCAGGCCGTCCATGGCGTCGCTCAGCACCTCATCCAACACCAGTGTGCGGTTGAGGGCGGCGGCGTTCTCGGCCAAGGAGCGCAGTTGGCGCACCTCGTGTTGTTCTTGGTGCATCAGGGCGACGAACTTGTTGAAGGCGTCAATCAGCCCGTCGATGGCGTGTAGGGTGAGGTCGGCCATGCCGATGCCGCGTTTTTGTAGCATCTCGCGCTGGCGATTGAGCGAGTCGCGGGTGTGCTCCACCAACGCCTTGAGCGCCCCAATTTCTTGGACGATGGCGAAGGTGGCATTGGGGGAGGCCGGTGAAGCTGTGGGTTCCATAAGGGGTGGCGGGGGGTGGGAAGCGTTATGCACAAGTATAGGGAGATTGAAAGAATGGCGCAACGTGACATCCCCCAGCGCCTTGCGGTTGGCGTGAGCGTGTACAATGAAAGCCGGTTCCGATGGGTTCGAGACGACGTGCGAGAGGTGAGGATGCGGGTTTGGTGTGTTTCGGCGCCGTTGTATAGCCACACCGATTGGGGTGGGTTCTTGCGGACGGCGCGAGCGTTGGTAGAGCGTGGGCATGACGTAGTGTGGGTGAGCGGCGCGGCGATTGCTGGGGCGGTCGGCGATGTGCCGTTCTTGCCGTTGGACGAGACCGGTTGGTTGTGGCCGCCGCCGCCCTTGCCGGACATCAGCACCATCAAGCCGCAAGAGGCGGTCATGGTGCGCTACCGGCGCGCCCTCGATACGTGGCTGGACGAGGGCAAGGTGGCTGCGGGCGTGCGCGGCTTACTGGCATTGGCCGAGCGCCACGGCGCGCCCGACTTGATCCTGACCGACCCGTTTTTGAGCGCGTCGGCCATCGCCGCCGAGGCGTTGGGCGTGCCGATGGTGGTGTGTGGCTGGCCTGCCCTGCGCGAATTGGACGAGACCTTGCTGTACCCCGTCCAAAAGGTGCTGGCCGACGACAGCCGCCAGCGGGTTGACCGCCTGTGCGGGCTGTTCGGCGTGACGGGCGAGAACTTTTCGGGCGGCTCCACCCCGTCCATCCTCAGCCCACACCTGCACCTGAGCTATTTTTGCGACACGTGGTATCAGGCCGAGTTTCACAATTTGTTGCCCCAAAACACGTTCGTCGGCGGCACGCCAGAACCCGCCACCTCGCCGGACTGGTTGACGGCCATCCCTGCCGAGATTCCGCTGGCGGTCGTGACGCTGGGCACGACCTTCACCGGCGACCTCGGCTTTTATGCGTGGGCGGCGCAAGCGGCGGCGCGCTGTGGCCTGTTGCCGGTGGTGGCCATCGGCAACAACCCGATGGCGCCCGAGGCCAAGCAAGACCTGCTGAAAGCGTTGCCGCGTGGCACGCGCCTCGTTAATTACGTGCCGTTCGACGCGGTGCTACCCCGCGCCAAAATCATGATTCACCACGGTGGGATGGGCTCGACCCACCGCGCCGTGGTACATGGGGTGCCACAACTGGTGGTGCCGCACGCCGCCGACCAGCGCGGGCAAGCTCGCCGCGCCGCTCAGGCCAAAGTCGGCCTCAACCTGACCGCTCACGACGTGCGCCACGGCAAATTGTTGGAGGGGACACGCGCCATCCTCGCCGATGCGCGGGTGCAACAGACCGCCCGCGACCTCGCGGCGGAGATGGCCGGGCTGGGCGGGGCGCACGCCGCCGCCGAGGCGGTCGAGGCGGTCACGCGCCGCTGACGTACAGCCAGCGCCCATCCACCCGCTCGAACGTGCTGCGCTCGGTGAACGAGACATCGCGGGTGCCTTGCATCAAGATGGCGCGAAAGGTCACGGTGTTCTCGGTGGTCGCCAGCACGCGCAGGCCGACGAAGCGCACGCCGGTGCTGAACGCGCTCAGGTCGGCGCGCCACGCGGTGCGGTCGGGTTGCCAGTGCGGGCTGCGCGGGTGGGTGGTGTGCATGATGTAATCGGGCTTGTCGAGGGCGTAGGCGCTGTAGCGTGAGCGCATCAGCGCCTCGGGGGTGGGGGCGGGCTTGCCGGTGTGATAGGGGCGGCAGCACCCGGCATACGGCTTGCCGCTTCCGCACGGGCAGGGGAGTGGGGTGGGCATGGGGGCGGTGCCTCCTCGGTGGATGGTGGCCAAACATTACGGGTTGAGTGAATGAAGTGTTTGGGCGTTGTGCAAATTATTTGTGCAAAATGCTGAAAAGATACAAAAAGTTTGTGCGGTTTGTTGACGAGTTCGTACAGCAGGCTATAATCAAGAATGCTTGGAACTGGTTCCATGACCAGTTGTTGGGCGAATTGTTGGTTTAAGGAGTAAAGAAACTCATGACCAAGAAGTTTTCCGTGTTGTTGGTCGTCTTTGCGATGGTGTTGGGCGTGTTCGGCATCGCCCCGGTCGCCGCGCAAGATGACCTGAAGTTCCCGATTGGCGAAGGCCCCTTTACGTGGGATGGCCTCGCCGAGTTTGAAGCCCTCGACCTGAGCGGCCAGACCGTTGACGTGTTCGGCCCGTGGCTTGGGCCGGACCAAGAGTTGGTCGAGAGCGTGTTCGCCTACTTCGAGTATGCCACCGGCGCGGAAGTGAACTATGCCGGTTCGGACAGCTTCGAGCAGCAAATCGTGATTGACATCGAGGCGGGTAGCCCGCCCAACATCGCGATTTTCCCGCAGCCGGGCTTGGCCGCGGACATCGCCGCCCGTGGTGGCCTCGTGCCGCTGGGCGATGAGCTGGAGGCGTTCGTTCTGGAGAACTACGCCGCTGGCCAGTCGTGGGTTGACCTCGGCACCTATGCCAACGAGGCGGGCGAGGATGACTTCTTCGGCTTCTTCTATAAGGTTGACCTGAAGAGCTTGGTGTGGTACGTGCCGGAGAACTTCGAGGATGCCGGTTACGAAATCCCGACCACCATGGAAGAGCTGATCGCCCTGAGCGACCAGATCGTGGCTGACGGCGGCACCCCGTGGTGCATCGGCCTCGGCAGCGGCGACGCCACCGGCTGGCCCGCGACCGACTGGGTCGAGGACATCATGCTGCGCACCCAGACCCCTGAAGTTTATGACGCTTGGGTGAGCAACGAACTGCCGTTCAACTCGCCGGAAGTCCAGAACGCCGTGGAAATCTTCGGTAGCTTCGCCAAGAACGATGCGTATGTGGCCGGTGGCGCCGCCGCCGTGGCCGCGACCGACTTCCGCGACAGCCCCAAGGGTCTGTTCAGCGTGCCGCCGCAATGCTTCATGCACCGCCAAGCCAGCTTCATCCCCTCGTTCTTCCCTGAGGGTACCGAGTTGGGCGTCGATGCCGACTTCTTCTACTTCCCGGCCTTCGAGTCGCAAGACCTCGGCAGCCCGGTCTTGGGCGCTGGCACCCTGTGGGCCGTGACCGAGGAGAGCGAAGTGGGCACCGCCCTGCTCGACTTCTTGACCACCCCGCTGGCCAACGAAATCTGGATGGCGCAAAGCGGCTTCCTGACCCCGCACAAGGGCGTGAACCTCGATGCGTATGCCAATGACGCGCTGCGCGGCCAAGGCGAAATCTTGCTGGGCGCCACCACCTTCCGCTTCGACGCCTCGGACTTGATGCCGGGTGCGATTGGCGCGGGCTCGTTCTGGACGGGCATGGTCGATTTCGTCAGCGGCCAAACCGCTGCCGAGGCGACCGACGCCATTCAGGCCAGCTGGGACGCCATTAAGTAACTAACGCCCCTTCGTTGGGTGCCCCGCCGTGCGCGGCCAGCCCGCTGACGGGCGGCGGCGGGGCACACCCAAGGGAAAGAAACGACTGAGGTGGCCGAATAAGCCACCTCAGTTGCTTAGAAAACGAAGTTCAGCCCGAGGGGGCGCAGGGCGTCGGTTGCGATGCGGCGGGTTTTGCGTCACGCTCTGGGGGTCTACGTCCCTCGGTCGAAAAGAGGTGGGGTTTATGGATCGGGTCATCAACGCTTTTTTGGGCATCGTCATCGGTGTCGGTGCCATGCTGTTGTACTATTTCGGGACGAACTGGGTCATCGACCGCGTGCTGGCCGACAAAATCGGGCCGGATGGCGCCATCGTGGGCAAGCGTGGCGAGTTGCGCGAGCGCATCCGGCCTTGGCTGTTCATCGCACCGGCGGTCTTCTTGCTCGTGCTGTTTCTCGTCTACCCGGCGGTACAGACGGTGTACTTGGGGTTCTTCAACGCCCGCGGCACCGAGTTCGTCGGCTTGGCCAACTATGAGTGGGCGTTCAATGACCCGGGCTTCCAATTGGCCATCCGCAACAACCTGTTGTGGCTGATCGTCGTGCCGTTGTTCAGCACCGCGCTCGGCCTCATCATCGCGGTCTTGGCCGACCGCGTGCGCTGGGGGCAGTTCGCCAAGTCGCTGGTCTTCATGCCGATGGCCATCTCGTTCGTCGGTGCCAGCGTGATTTGGAAGTTCATGTACGACTTCCGTGGCCCCGACCAACCGCAAATCGGCGTGCTCAACGCGCTGGTGGTGTCGCTGGGGGGTGAGCCGCAGGCGTGGCTGACCTTGCCGCTGGTCAACAACCTCTTCTTGATGGTCATCTTGATTTGGATCCAGACCGGCTTCGCCATGGTCTTGCTCTCGGCGGCCTTGCGCGGCGTGCCCGACGAGACGCTGGAGGCGGCGCGCATCGACGGTGCCAACGAGGTGCAAATCTTCTTCCAAGTCATGATTCCCCAAATCATGGGCACCATCGTGGTCGTCTGGACGACCATCACCATCGTCGTGCTCAAGATTTTCGACATCGTGCTGGCCATGACCAACGGCCAATGGCAGACGGAAGTGCTGGCCAACATCATGTATGACTGGATGTTCCGCGGCGGCGGCGATTATGGCCGTAGCGGTGTGATTGCCACCATCATCATGATTGCGGTCATCCCGATCATGGTTTGGAACATCCGGCGCTTCCGCCAAGAGGAGATGGAACGATGAGCGCGGTTCTCAAGAATTTCAGCCTCGGCGCGTTGCTTTCGCGCCTCGCACTGCTCATGATCGTGGTGGCGTGGACAATCCCGACGCTGGGCTTGTTCGTCAGCTCACTGCGCGACCGTGACTTGCTGAGCACCACCGGCTGGTGGACGGCCTTCCAGACCAACCTGCGCTTCGAGCAGGCGCGCACCAACGCCGCCGATGTGCAAACCGAGAGCGATGGGGTGTATACCATCACCGGCAACGCGCTGGAAGTGACCAACGACGATGGGGAAGTCACGCTGAACCCGACCAAGTCGATTCGGTCGTTCGGGGGTGGCTTCTTGCCCGCCAGCGGCACCGAGACCTACGCGGGGAACGAGCAACCGGGCATCCGCGATTACGCCCCGGGCACGACCGTGACGCTGGAAAACGGCGAGACCTTCACGCTCAACGCCGACGGCACCTATACCTACACCTCGCCGGTGCCGTTCGATATGGAGCGCGGGCGGCGTTTCTTCGTCGTCACCAACAACCCGCCCAGCTTCTCGCTCCGCAACTACCAAGACGTGCTGAGCGCCGAGGGTGTGGCCGATTCGTTCATCAACACCTTCACCGTCACCATCCCCGCCACCATCATCCCGATTGCCGTGGCTGCGTTCGCGGCATATGCGTTCTCGTGGATGGAATTCCCCGGGCGGCGCTGGATGTTCTACGTGGTGGTGGCGCTCATCGTGGTGCCGCTCCAGATGTCGCTCATCCCGTTGCTGCGAATCTACAACGAAATCGGCATCGCCAAGACCTACCCGGGGATTTGGCTGGCGCACACCGGTTTCGGCTTGCCGATGGCCATTTACCTGCTGCGCAACTACATCGGTGGCCTCCCGCGTGAAATCATCGAGTCGGCCAAAATCGACGGCGCGTCGCACTTCCAGATTTTCATGCGGCTGGTCTTGCCGCTGAGCGTGCCCGCGCTGGCGTCGTTCGCCATCTTCCAGTTCTTGTGGGTGTGGAACGACCTGCTGGTCGCCTTGGTCTTCCTCGGCAAGGACGCCGAGCAAATCGTGCTGACCAGCAAATTGCGCGAGTTGCTGGGCAGCCGCGCCGAGAACTGGGAAATCTTGACGGCCAGCGCGTTCGTCTCGATCATCGTGCCGCTGGTGGTGTTCTTCTCGCTCCAGCGCTACTTCGTGCGCGGGTTGCTGGCGGGGTCGGTCAAGGGCGGCTGAGCCAACCGACGAAGCGAACGGCAATCAGGCGGGGCACACCTTTCAACGGGTGTGCCCCGCCTGCGTTTTGGGCACGCTAAGCGCGGCGGTGCGAGAGGGTGTAGAGCACGGTCATCATCACAATCAGGCCAATCAGGTAGAGCGGCACGGTCTCGAGGCCGACGCGGTTGGCCAGCAGGCCGCCGATGCTGGGGACGATGGCCACCCCCACGCCCGCCGCGCTGATTTGGAAGCCGATGGTGTTGGCGGCGTGCTCGGGCGGGACGCGGTTGGGCGTGTCGGACACCATCCCCGCGAAAATCGGCGCGATGGCGAACCCGACCAGCATCATGCCGGTCAGGGTCGCTTCTTCCGATAGGTCGAGGGCGACCATGACCGCCCCGACCCCCGCCAGCCCGAGGCTGATGGTCAGCAGGCGGCGGACGCCCACCCGTGCCGCATACAGCCCTGCCAGCACCCGCCCGACCGTGAACGCGCCCCAATAGGCACTGACCCACAAGCCCGCCGCCTCGGGCGCGACGCCGCGGGACTCGGTCAGCAGGGTATAGCCCCAGTGCCCCAGCATCAGCTCGACGCCGACGTAGATGAAGAACAGCGCGGCGCTCAGCCACGCCCCGCGCTGGCGCAGGGTGGCGGTGATGGGGGTTTTGTAGTCGGTCAGGCTGGGCTGGTCACCGGCGTTACGTTGCCCTTTCGTCCACATGCGCGCCGTCAACAAGAAGCTGAGCGCCAAAATCAACTGCGCGCCGCCGACGATCCAATAACCGACGCGCCACTGCTCGAAGGTGTTGAGTCCGAAGGTCATGATGACCGGCCCCGTGGTGATGCCGACGCCGAAAAAGGCGTGTAGCCACTGCATTAAGCCCTCGCCGTGGTTGGCGGCGATGTAGGTGTTGAGCCCTGCGTCGATGGCGCCGCCACCGAAGCCCGCGCCGATGCCCAGCACCACCACCATCGGCCAGACCGGCGCGATGGTGTAGCCCAACAGCGATAGGCTGGTGATGAAGCAACTGGCCGCCAGCAAGCGCCCGACCCCCAAGCGCGCCATCAACTGCCCGCCCAAAAAGCTGGAGGAGATATAGCCCAGCATGGCCGAGAACAGCAACAAGCCCAGTGCGTCGAGCGGCTGGGCGAAATCGGCGCGCATGGACGGCCACGCGATGCCCAATAGACCGTCGGGCAGGCCGAGTGAGATGAAGGCGATGAACGCCAAGACGATCAGGCCGAACCCTGTGGGGAGGGCGCGGGTGGGTCATGCTGGGGATGTGGGTGGATTATAGCGACGTGCGGACGGGTGGTGGTTCCGTGAGGACTCAGGTGGTTTTTTTGGGGGGCGCAAGACCCCCAGTTTTTTGCCGGTTTTTAACGAACTTTTGGGCGGTTTTCGCCGTATACTATAAACAAGTGTTCGCACAAAAAACGAGTCTAGAGGTCGAAGAAAACGCCATGCTTCCCAAGAACATCAAGCAAGCCCAATCACGTAGCCGCAAGCTGAATGCGCGGGTGGTCGGTCGCCAGACGGTGATTGTGGACAGCCAGACCGAAGCGCCCGGGCGCCATGCCGTGACCGTCCGTTACCGCCCCGACAGCCAAGTGATTGAGGCATCCTGCACGTGTAGCTGGTCGGCGCATCAGGGGGTGGCGTGCGCGCATGTGATGGCGGCGCTGGCCACGCTGGCCGAGCGCAAGGGGCGCGCCCTGAGCTATTGGCTGACGGAAGAAGAGGCGCGCCGCCAGCGCCACCGCCGGTTTTTCCTCACGCGCACGGGCGAGCGAGGCGAGGGGGTGTGGGTGACCAGCCGCCCCGCCAAGCGCGCCGCGTAGCACGGGCAAGCCCCGCCCGCACCCCTTGACTCCTTGGGGGTTTGCGCTATACTACTGAGCATATGACGCGGGTGTAGCTCAGCTGGTAGAGCATTTGCTTCCCAAGCAAAGTGTCACGGGTTCGAATCCCGTTACCCGCTTCGGTCAAAACCGCCCCCTTCTTTGTGTGGGCGGTTTTGCTGTCCGTTGGGGGTTGGTGTCGCGGCATTGACGTGCTTCCCCCTGACGGCTAGAATGACACCACTTTTGACCATCCCCCATGTGGTCGGTTAAAAACGCCCGCAGGCTTGCGTGGAGACAGCCGGCCTGCACCACCCAGTCTAGGAGTTCTTCATCGTGACCGACTTTTCTCTCGAAGCACAACCCCGCACCGTGACCGGCAAGAAGGTCGGTCAGTTGCGCCGCAACGGGCTCGTGCCCATGACCGTGTATGGGCCCAAGACCCAGCCGGTCAACCTGCAAGTGGCGTACCGCCCGCTCGAAATCTTGCTGTCCAAGGCTGGCGGCACCAACCTGATCGACATCAACGCGGATGGCAAGACCTATACCGTGTTGGTGCGCGAGGTGCAGCGCGATGTCATCACCCGCAAGATGATCCACATCGACCTGTTCGCGCTTGACCTGACCGCCAAGCTCAAGACCGACATCCCCGTGCGCTACGTGGGCGAAAGCCCGGCGGTGCAGGCCAAGCAGGGCGTGCTGATTACCGGCCCGTCGTCGCTGCACGTCGAGTTGCTGCCCAGCGCGCTGATGGAATACATCGAAATCGACATCGCCAGCCTGAAGACGGTCGGCGCGGCCATCTTCGTCGGCGACCTGAAGCTGGGCGAGGGCATCGCTATCCTGAACGACCCCGAAGAGCTGCTGGCGCGTGTCAGCCAGACCTCGGCGGCGCGCTCGGAAGTGGACGAGGCCATGGAAGAAGCGGGTTCGGTCGAGCCCGAGGTCATCAGCAAGGGCAAGGCCGAAGAAGAAGACTTCTAATCGGTTGGCGCATCGCGCACCGAATAAGACTTCAGATAGAACAGGGGACGCTCAATGCGTCCCCTGTTGTGTTATGGGGTATAATCGGCGCGTAGCCGTGTACCCTTCATTGTCGTTATTCGCTTTTATCCAAATCGCCCACGGCACACAACACAGGGAGACCGCCCATATGTCCTCATTGGTGGGCCGCAAGCTCGGCATCTACGAAATTCGTTCCCAAATCGGTCAGGGTGGCATGGCGGCAGTCTATCTGGGCTACCGCGCCGATGTCGATCGCGAGGTGGCCATCAAGGTGCTGCCGCCCCACCCGGGCATGTCGCCCGATGTCAAGCAACGCTTTCAACAAGAGGCGCGCACCATCGCCAACCTACAACACCCGCACTTGCTGGCGCTCTACGATTATGGGGCGACCGCTGACGACGTGCTGTATTTGGTGATGCCTTATGTGCGCGGCGGGTCGCTGGACAAGCTGATGCGGCGTGGGCAGATGTCGGTCGAGCGCGTCGAGCGCATCCTGCGCGAGCTGGCGGGCGCTCTGGATTACGCGCACAAGCAGGGCGTGGTGCACCGCGACATCAAGCCAGCCAACATCTTGTTGGACGGTGAGGGCAACACACTACTCGCCGACTTCGGCATCGCCAAGATGGCCAACGTCGAGAGCGGCTTGACCGGCACGGGCGTGGTGGGCACACCGGCCTATATGTCGCCCGAGCAAGCGCAAGGCTTCGATTTGACGCCCAGCAGTGACCTGTACTCGCTGGCGGTGGTGATGTGGGAATTGCTGACCGGCAAGGGCTTGTTCGAGACCGACAACCCCGTGACGTTGATGATGAAGCACGTCACCGACCCGGTGCCCGATTTGTCGGCACGCATCCCAGTCTCGCCCGCGGTCGATGCGGTCATGCGGCGGGCGCTGGCCAAAACGCCAGCCGACCGTTATTCCACCGCGACCGCCTTCTCCGAGGCGTTCAGCATGGCCGTGCGCGCCAGCACCCCGTCCGACCCGCTCAGGCCGGTCATGGAGGCCGAGACCTCGCGCTTGCCCAACACCCCGCAGCGCTCCGGCGTCTATAGCCCCAATTCCCCCACCGTCGGGACGAACATGACCCTGACCCCGCAACCGCCCACCATCATCGTCCAACAAGGCGGCTCTAACGTTACCACCACGGTGGTGCTGGGTGCGGCCTTGCTGGTGATGTTGGTGGCGTTGGTGATTGTGGTCTTGGTGCTGACCAGCCAAAACGACGGCGCGCCCGTGCCCGCCACCGCGGTGGCCGACACCACCCCCGCCGCGCAACCCACCCGCAGCAGCGAGGTCATCGCCCAGACGTTGGCCGCGCAAACGCGCCCGTCGTTCGGGCGGGTGGCCTTCAATACCGCCGCCCAGCAGGGGGATAGCCTCAGCCTGAGCGTGCGCGATTTGCAGGCCGCGCCCGCAGGTAACGTTTATGTGGCGTGGCTACAAAACACCCGCACCGGCGAGACGCGCAAGCTGGGGGCGGTCATCGTCGATGCGGTGGGCACCGGCGCGCTGACCTATACCGCCGAGGATGGCGCGTTCTTGCCGACGCTGTTCAACGCGCTGTTGCTCACGGTCGAGGCCAGCGCCGCCAACGCCGAGACGCCCAGCGCCACGGTCGCCTATCACGGCCTGTTGCCGATTGAGCTGACCGATGCGCTCACCAGCATCTTCATCCGCTCCGACCTCGGGTTGCGCGGTGCCAGCCTGCTGGAGACCGCCAAAGCCGACGCCCGCTTTACGACGCAGCACGCGGGCTTGGCCGCCCGTTCGCGCAATGTCGGCGCGATGCGCACCCACATCGAGCACACGCTCAACATCTTGCTGGGCGGTGAGCAAGATTTCGACGGCAACACCCGCGCCAGCAACCCGGGCACCAAAATCGGCCTGCTCAATACGCTGGAAAACCTCAACCTCGTGCTGGATGCCGCCACCAGCTCGCCCAATGCCACGCTCACGCTGCAAACCGAGGCGGAGTTGGTGCGGGTGTGCGTCGAGAACGTGCGTATCTGGTCAGAAGAAATCATCGCCGCCGAAGAGGCGATGCTGACGCTCGACAGCCTCGAGGCCGCCGCGCCGTTCATGGACACCTCGACCCAGTTCGCCGACATCTTAATCAGCGGCATCGACCAGAACGGCAACGGCACCGTTGACCCGTTCGAGGGGGAGTGTGGGCTAGACCAAATCCGGCAATACGGGCTGGTGGCGGCCACGATGGACATCTACGAAGGGGCGCCGGTCATCCGATGAGCCGCGTACCGGTGCTGATACTGTTGCTGGCCGCGTGCGCGCTGGTGGCGGCCTGTGCCCCCGCCGCGCCCCAGCCTGACCGCCCCCCCGAAGGTGGCGCCACGCCCACCCCGCTCCCGACGCCTGCGGGCTGGGTCTCGCCGTCCGAGGTCGTCAGCTTGCGGACGGCAGCCCGCCTGCGCGAGCTGGGCAGTTTGGCCGTGCCAGAGCCGCCCTCGACCGTGTTCGCTCACGCCCTGCCGCTGGACAACAGCCGCCTATATGGGGTCAACAACACGCACTTGTTGGGCTGGGACTTGCAGACCGGCGAAACATTGTTCGCCGCCCCGCGTGAAGAGGCGTTGGACGTGTTCGTCTCGCCCGACCGCCTGCGCCTGTATACCCTGACCGTCAGCGGGTTCATCCGCGTGTATGACGCCACATCGGGCGAGTCGGTCGAGGCTTTCCGTAGCTTGGCCAACCCGTCTGGCGCGGTGGCCTATGACCGCTTTACCGGCCTGTTGGCGGTGGGCGGGCGCGACGGGCAAATCCAAGTGTGGGACATGCCCAACCGCACCGCGCTGGCGCAGTTCGGGGGCGTGAGCTCGCCCATCGCCGCGCTCGGCTTCACACAGGACGGCCAAGCCTTGCTCGGTGCCGACCAAAACGGCAGCCTCACGCTGTGGGACATCGCGTCACGCGAGGTCATCGCCTCGGTCGATTTGCTCACGCCGGTCTATGCGGTCTTGCCTACCGAGGACGGTACGCGCATCTTGGCCGACACCTTCGACGGCACCCTGCGCCTGACCTTGCCCGACCTCTCGGTCGATGCGCGCCTGTCGCCAGAGGGGAGTGGGTCGGTCTTCTCGCTCTTGCCCAGCGGTGCGGTCTTGCTCGGCAACGGCTTGAGCGATTTGGCGGTGTGGGACATCGCCAGCGGGCAATTGGTCGGCACCTTGCCGCAGACCACCGGTGAGCGGGTCAGCGCGGCGCTCTCGCCCGATGGTAGCTTGGCATTCGTCAGTGTCTTGGGGCAAGGCGCGACCATCTGGAACGTCTCGAACGTGCTGGACGGCATGGTGTTGCGCGGCACGCTCCGCATCGACGACGCGCAATTCCGCGAGGTCGTCTGGACGGATGACGGGTATCAGGTCTTGTTTTTCACCACGCGGGGGCCGGTGCGGGTTTGGGGCGTCACGCCTTAGGTCGGGTCGCCTTCGCCGTCCTCATCGCGCTCGTCGGGGCGCCACATCTCCTCGGCGATGTCGGTATATAAACGCCCGTCGAGGTGATCGATTTCGTGCTGGAACACCCGCGCCAGCCAATCCCGCGCCTTGATGCGGATGTCCTTGCCGTGGCGGTCTTGCCCGGTAATCACCACTTCCTCGTGGCGCATCACCGTGCCGACCCAGCCCGGGATGCTCAGGCACCCCTCGACACCCTCGACCAAGTCGCGGCTGGCCTTGATGATTTTGGGGTTGGCGACCACGTACAGCTTACCGGCTTCCTCGCCGTGTTCCTTCTTGCTTTCCTCGTCGTCCGAGAGGCGCACCACGATGAGGCGCTGGCTGACGTTGACCTGTGGGGCGGCCAAGCCGACGCCCGGGGCGGCGGTCATCGTATCGACCATGTCGTCAATCAGCTTTTGGAGTTCGGGGCCGAACGAGCTGACGCGCACGGCCTTCTGACGAAGGGTCGGGTTATCGGGCTGGATGATGGGTAAGAGCGCCATGATGGGGTCACACCTCGTTCGGCTAACGCTTGTTTTTAGGCGTTTGATTGTACAACAGTCAAGTGAGAGGGCACAGGCCAGCCCCCGCGCAGCAGGTCGGGCGGGCAACCCAGCGCCTCGCACGCCCGCCGCCAGACGGCGTGCAGCAACACCTCGTGCCCGACGACGTAAATGGCCAGCAGTGCCAAGCCCGACGCCCAAGCCGGTAAGGCCAGCGCGGTGCTGAGCACCCACCAGAGCGCCAAGACCGCGCCCAACACGGCGAAGCGGATGACGATGTAAGTCCCCGATGTCCACAGGCGGCTGTTGCTGGGGTCGGTGGCGAAGCCTGCGCCACCCCAAACGCCCACCCCCGCGCCAATCAGCGGCGACACCGCCGCATCGTGCAGCAGCACGGCAATGGCCACCAGCGCCCACACCACCCACCCGAACCAGCCTTCCGTCAGGTCGGACGGCAGGCCGCCCCGCCCACCGCTCAGAAACTCGAGCAGGAGCCCGAACGACGGCAACAGCGCGCTGATGCCCGCCACCACCGTCAAGATGTTGAGGGCGGTCTGCGACATGCCGACCAGCGGGTTTTGCCATTCCTTACGCAGGTGGTAATAGGCGATGATCGACCATGCGGCTTGGAACACCCCGCCCGGGGTCATCGACAACACATCGAGGCGGTGCGCTTGTTTTTGGGCGGCCAACAGGTGCGCCACCGCGCCGGACGAGATGACCCCGCGCAGGCTGCCGCTCATCACCCCCAAAATCACCAGCCCGCCCAACAATAAGGGGCCGAGCACCAGCACTATCGTCAGGATGGTGCCGATTTGGATTAGGTCGCTGAAGCCGAACGACCGGAAGCGCTCAGCGCGAAATTGTGGCGACATCAACACCATCCATTGCTCGGCGCGCTCCAACACGGTCGGGTCGCGCCACAGCATCCGCCACATCCACACGCTGAGCGGGGCACGTCTGGGCGTCATAGCAAATCTAGCCCCCGCTCATCGGCGTTCCAATGGCGGCACAGCCGGTGCCACATCACCCGCAGCAGGGTCTCGCGCACCAGCGCCGCGGTAGCCAGCGCGCCCAAGATGAACAACACGAGCGGCCCCCAAAACGCGATGGCACCCCCGCCGTAAGAGCCCGAAAAAAACCAGTCGCCATAGGACGCCTCGAGCAATGCGCCGATGCCCCCCAACAGCACGCCCCAAACGGCCAAGCCGAGGCCGCCCAGCCCGAGATAGGCCATGACCGACCACATCCACGCCTCGTGTGGGTGTCGCCGCACGCTGGCACCCCACAGGCCACACATCACGCCCAAGAGGGGCGCTTGGGCGTCGTCCAGCACCATCCAGCCGATGCACAGCCCGATGACCAGCGCCCAGCCCCAAACATCGGGGTTGAGCGAGGTATCGAGCGAGCCTTGCCCATACCAGCGGATGATGACCTCCCCGACGAGGAGCAAGCCAATCACGCCCATCAGCAGCAACACCGCGCAGATTTGTGCCCCGCGCAACAGCGTTAGGATGACGTGGTTGCGGTCGCCGCCGCGCACGGTGCGTAAGGCCAGCATCCATGTCACGCCCAGCCCGCCGACCGGCGTCAGGTTCAGCATCGCTTCGAGCGCGGGGTCGCGCCGTTCTTGGCGGACGCGCTGCGCCACCCGAAATGCGTACAGCAAACCGCGCACCGTGCCGCCCGACACGATGAACAGCAGTACCCCCAGCATCAGCCACCCCAGTATGATTGGCGTGGTCAAAGCAATCATCAGGCCGATGCTGAAGGTGATGGACACGATGCCGCCGACCAACCACTCGGGGTAGCGGCGGGGTGGGGCGGGGTGGTGAAAGCGCAACACCATCAGGGGGTGGTGAGGCGGAACCCCCCAGAAACGACGCCATAAGCGCACGGACAGCAGGTTGCTCAGCATAGGCACCCTCTCACGACTTCGGGCGGGTTATGGGCGCAACCCCCACGCCAGCACGTTGGCCGCGCCCAGCGCCGGATAGACCCCAGCGCTCATCTCATAGAAAACGCCCTCGGACACGTCTAGTGCGAACAAGATGAACCCGCGCCCGTCGTTCTCGAGGTCACCGGCGAACGCGATATGCGTGCCGTCGGGCGACCACATCAAGCGGGGCGGGTTGGGGGTGTGGCCGGTGGTGGTGTAGCCACAATAGCGGCGGGTTTGGCCGCTGGTCAGGTCGTGGACGAACAGGTAGGCCGCGCCCGCTTGTTCCGGCGCGGATGGGTCGGGCAGGGGGGCTGCCCAAAACGCGATGCGTTGCGAGTCCGGCGACCAGCTCAGGCTACTGACCGATGTCCCGCCGAGGCGTTGGGCACCGTATTGGCC
>JALONY010000258.1 GCA_025454715.1 Anaerolineae bacterium | reverse complement strand
GGTGGGCGCTGTAGGGACAATGCCCGCGTTGTCCACGCCCCTATGATGTGCGTGGGTGGGGTGCGGGGGTTTGGACGTGGCAGGCCACGTCCCTACGGTACGTGTGTGGGGCGGGCGCTGTAGGGACAATGCCCGCGTTGTCCGCGCCCCTATAATGCGCGTGGTGGGGTGCGGGGGTTCGGACGTGGCAGGCCACGTCCCTACGGTGCGTGGTGGGGGTTCGGACGCTGTAGGGACAACGCCCGCGTTGTCCGCGTCCCTATGATGCGCGTGGTGGGGTGGGGCGGGCGGACGTGGCAGGCCACGTCCCTACGGTGCGTGTGTGGGGCGGGCGCTGTAGGGACAATGCCCGCGTTGTCCGCGCCCCTATGATGTGCGTGGTGGGGTGGGCGGACGTGGCAGGCCACGTCCCTACGGTGCGTGTGTGGGGCGGGCGCTGTAGGGACAATGCCCGCGTTGTCCGCGTCCCTATAATGCGCGTGGTGGGGTGGGGCGGGCGGACGTGGCAGGCCACGTCCCTACGGTGCGTGTGGTGGTGGTGGCGGGCGCTGTAGGGCTACGGCTTGGGGTGCAGGAACCACTGCACGCGCTTGGTGACCTGCGGCATCAGCACATAGCTGGCAATCCACAGCAGCACCCCGAGGTTGATGATGGTGTGCAGCAAGATTTGCCCGGGGAGCAGCTCGCGCAGTAGCGGCAGCACGGTCAGCGACAAGATGAACGACAACGGGGTGAGCGCCGACCAGCTCACGATGAGCTGACGCCAGCGCTTGGGGGCGCGGGCGACCCCTGCGGGCGGGGTGAACCAATACTCGAGGCCGGTCAGTTCCTCGTATTGGGGCGGCTCGGCCATGAAGGCTTGGCTCCGCGCCAGCCACGCCTTGCGCTCGTCGGACTCGTGCCATGCGTTCAGGCAAGCGTAATCGGCGAAGTGATAGATATAGGTGTATTCGGGGTTGGCCGGGTTGGCGGGGCGGATGACCTCGACGCCCAGCGCGCCCTCGTAGCGTTCCAGCACCTTGCTGACGCCGTGCAGCCACGCCTCGGCCTCGGCTTCCATGCCCTTCTTGATTTTGCGATGGACGATGATGGTGACGGGTTCTTTGGGGGTCGATGTTTCGGCGGTTGTTGCGGTCATGATGGGAGTCCCTCCTGTAAGCGCGTCAGTAGCCCTGAACAACGCTCGGTAACCTTGTTGTTGCTGATGGCGATGCGGATCGCCTTGCGCTGGCGGTCGCCGACGAGCACGACCGCTTTTTTGGCGCGGGTGATGGCGGTATACAGCAGATTGCGCTGGAGCATCATATAGTGTTGGGTGACGATCGGCATCACCACGATGGGGTATTCCGACCCTTGGCTCTTGTGGGTGCTGATGCAATAGGCCAGCACGAGGTCTTCGAGCTGGTCGCGCTCATAAAACACCACGCGCCCCTCATAATTGACCTCGACCACGTTTTCGACCGTGTCGATGTGGCTGATGCGCCCGATGTCGCCGTTGTACACGTCCAGCTCATAGTTGTTGCGCGTCTGCATCACTTTGTCGCCGATGAGCAGCACGCGCTCGCCTAGCTTCTTGTGCGGGCGGTCGAACCCGTGCGGGTTAAGGGCGCGTTGCAGGTCGCGGTTGAGCCGGTCAACCCCGATCGGGCCGCGATACATCGGGGCGAGGACTTGCACCTGCGCGGCGGCGTCGGGGCCGAACCGGCGCGGGATGCGCTCGGTCACGATTTCGACCACCAGCGCGGCGGCAGTCTCCATGTCCTCGTCGATGCTGAAGAAAAACACGTCTTTGGCTTGGTTTTGCAGCGCGGGCATCTCGCCCTCGTTGATTTGGTGGGCAATCAGGGTGATGTGGCTGCCCTCGTCTTGGCGGAAGATGGTCTGGAGGCGGGTGACGTGCGCCACGCCGCTGTCAATCACATCGCGCAGCACATTGCCCGCGCCCACGCTGGGCAGTTGGTCTACGTCGCCGACCAACATCAGGTGCGCCTCGGGCGCGATGGCGCGCAACAAGGCCGAGAACAGTTGCACGTCCAGCATCGACGACTCATCGACCACCACCACATCAGCCTTAAGCGGGGAGTCCTCGTCCATCCCGAAGCCGCCCTCGGGCGAGTAGCCCAGCAGGCGGTGGATGGTGTAGGCGTCCTCGCCGGTGGCCTCCGCCAAGCGCTTGGCCGCCCGACCGGTCGGGGAGCACAGCGCCACGGTATATTTGTGGTCTTTCAGGGCGCTGATGACCATGCGGAGCGTGGTGGTCTTGCCGGTGCCGGGCCCGCCGGTCAGGATGCTGATTTTCTCGGTCAGGGCGGCCTTGACCGCGCCTTTTTGCTGGTCGGTCAGGCCGACCTTGTCGCGCTGGGTCAGCTTTTCGAGCAGCTTTGCCCAGTCGGTCTTGTCGTGGTCTTTTTGGATTTTGGAGCGGGTTTGGCGCATCAGCAGCAGGCGGCGGGTGATGCCGCGCTCCGCCCCGATGTAGACCGGCAGGTAAATCAATTCGGTCTCGACCCCGCGCAGGCGCAAGGTGTCCGGCTCGAGGTCGCCAAAGCGGATTTGCGCCTCCAGCGCGTCTTCCAGCATCGGCTGGTGAAACTCGCTCAGGCCGAGCAGGTCTTGGGCGGCCTTGAGCAACTGGGCGCGGGGGTAGCAGGTGTGGCCTTCGCTGGCCAATTGGTTGAGCGTGTAGTTGAGCCCGGCGCGCAGGCGTTGCGGCGAATCGACCCCGACGCCCATGCCACGGGCGACTTGGTCGGCCTTCAAGAAGCCGATGCCGAACACCTCATCGGCCAGCGTGTACGGGTTTTGCTGCACCACCCCGATGGCCTCACTGCCGTAATGGTCGTGGATGCGCTTGGCCATCTTGGGCGTCACGCCATAATTTTGGAGAAAAATATAGGTCTGGCGCGTGCCGACGTTCTCTTGCCACGCTTGCACCAGCTTTTCGGCCAATTGTGGCTTCAGGCCGTGGACTTCCAGCAGTTTGGCCGGTTCACGGTTGAGGATGTCGAGGGTTTGCTTGCCGAAATGCTTGACGATCTTCTCGGCGGTGGCCTCGCCGATGCCCGCGACGATGCCGCTGGACAAATAGCGCCGGATGCCGTCGAGCGAGTCGGGCTGGGTGGGGGTGATGGTCTCGGCGCGGAACTGCCGCCCATATTTGTTGTCGTCAATCCACGCGCCGGTCAGCTCCAGCGACTCGCCCGGGGCGAGCTGGGGCATGACGCCGATGACCGATACCGTGCCGTCTTTGGCCTCGGCCTCGCGGATGCGCTTGTCGGGCTTGAGCTTGAGGACGGTGTATCCGTTTTCGTCGTTGCGAAAGGTAATGCGCTCTACGACGCCGGTGAGCATATCTGGCATAGGGGGGTCACTACATCCATTCGGTCGATACGCCGTTATTTTACCACCACCTGCCCCTGTGCACCCGCCCGCTTGCCCGTCTGCATGACAAAAAGGGGCGGTGCTTGTGATGGATGTCACAAACCGGCCAGCATATCGCACCGGTGGTATGCTCTAAGCACGTATTGACCTTCAAGGAGACCGACCATGACCGATGCCCCTCTCGACCCACAAGCCGCCCTCGCGCAGTTGCGCGCCGACCATCAGCGTTTGACCGGCGCGGTGGCCTTGCCCGACCTGACCGAGGCGTGGGCTGACCTCGAACGCGAGGTGAGCGATTTGGAGACCCGTAGCGCCAACCTGCGCGGCGCGGGCTATGCGCGGGCAGACCATGTGCAACGCCACGCCGAGGCGTTGCGCGCCGCGCTCGAAGCGGCCAAGCCGCATTATGGCCGCGTGGTCAACACGGCCTCGGCGCGCTTACAGGCCGAATTGCGCCAGATAGAGCCCGCCGCCAAGCGCGCCCTCGACGGGCAGGCCGCGTTGGTCGCGCCGGTGGCCGAGGCGCTCAAGCAGATTGAGGCGCGGGTTGCGCTGGCGGGGCAGCAGGCCGAGGCGGTGCTGTCGCCGCTCCGCAACGGGCGTTACGCCGGGCAAGAGTTCGTGCGGCGCGTGACGTGGAGCCTCGAGGAATGGGGCGAGTTCAGCGGCGATAAGAACGGCGCGGGCGCTCTGCTGTTGGCGTGCGAGGCCGAGTGGGTGCAGACCGGGCGCGGCGGCGATGACCCCGACGGGGTGTTGTACCTGACCGATACCCACCTGATTTTTGAGCAGAAAGAGAAGAAGAACAAGACGCTCGGCTTGTTCGGCGGCAAGACGGTGCAAGAGGTCGAGTTTG
>JALONY010000257.1 GCA_025454715.1 Anaerolineae bacterium | reverse complement strand
GATTAGCCAAGGCTTGGCCAACAGCGAGCAAACGCGCCAATACGCGCACCTCCAGCGCGTCAACGCGCTATTGCACGACCTGCGCGACGGGCTGGCGCGCATCACACAAGCCGAGGCGTGCGAGGACATGCGCGCCGAGGCCGAACGGCTGTTGGCACGCTTGGATGAAGTCATCCGATAGGGGCGTGGGTTGACGACAATGGTCAATCGGTCGCCCTCGCGTAATTCGGTGCTGCCGTGCGGCATAATGAGCTTGTCCTCGCGCCAGATGGCCGCAATCACCGCCTCTCCCGGCCACACCACCTCGCGGATGCGACGATGATGCACGGCAGAGGCAGGGGCAACGTGCAGTTCGACGGCATGACCGCCAGTAAGGGTATTGATGCGAGCGGTCTCGGCGGCGTGCTGATTGCGTAATTTGCGGCTATAGGCGATGTTGTAGGCACGCACCACCCCATGCCGACCAATCATCCCGACCACCTGTTGGGTATCGGGGTCGATGACCGGCAAGCGCCCGATGTCGTGACTACTCATGCGCCGAATGGCTGACCAAAGCGGCTCGTGGGTGAAGGCGCAAATGGGGGCGGGTGTGCAGATGTCGAGTGCGGTGGCGGTTTGTCCACGATCGTAAGCGCGCTGCAAATCGGACAATGTCAGGATGCCCAACAACTGCTCATCGGCATCGACCACGCATAGCGAATGAGATTTGTGGGCACTCGATTTCACGCCCGAACGGCAACACGATTCCCAGCTTTTTCAGGCTTTTGAGGTATAAGCCGTCTCGCTCGAAACGCTCGGCGACCAACACACAAATCACGGTTGTAAGCATAATGGGCAAAATCAGGCGGTAATCATTGGTCAATTCGAAAACGATCAAGACAGCCGTCATTGGGGCACGCACCACCCCTGCCATCACAGCGGCCATGCCTGCGATGGCATATTCTTGCGGCACGCCCACCCATCCAGTCGGCATCACTGCCCCGATGATGTGCCCATAGGCCGCCCCGAACATGGTACCGACGAACAGTGACGGCGCAAATACACCTCCGACGAACCCACCTCCGATGCTGACGGCGGTCATCACGATCTTGGCGACACCGAGTGCCAACAACAACCCGACCGCATACGAGTCGCGCCCGCCCAAGACGGCGTTCATCTCCTCGCGCCCAATGCCCAAGATACCCGGTAATGCCAGCCCAACCACCCCGACGATCGCACCCGCCAGCGCGGTTTTGGCAGGGCGTGGCACCACCGACGCCAAGACGATGATGCTGAACGAACGCGCCTCGAATACCCCATTCAAGACGACCTCGAGGGCAAAAAACACCCCCGCAATCGGGGCTTTGAACGCCGATGCGACCGCGGCGGCCACCCCAGCAGCCACCAATAGACGTGCGTGGTCTTCATCGACGCGGAATAGCGCACACAGCCAACTGCCGAGGTTCGCGCCAATCTGAACACTTGGGTCTTCTGGGCCGGTCGAGGCGCCTGCCCCCAGCGAAATCGACGAGCTGAGCGCCTTAACGGGCAATTTGCGATATGGCAAGCGACCACCCGCGACATTGACCCCCTCAATGACCCCGGCTACCCCGTGCACTTTTTCATCTCCGACAAAGCGCCCCATCAGCCAGCCGACCAACGCACCGGCCAACGCCAACGCCAGCACCCCACCTAAAGCGCCCACGATTGGCGACAGCCATGCTCCAGCCAGTTGCTCGCGGAACACCACGCCGAAGAAGTCGATTAATTCTCGGTAGACCCAGATGGCGAAAGCGGCTCCGACACCCAGCAAGGTCGCCAATATCAGCAGACTTTGTAACCCTCCGATACGAAACAGCCTCCACCCTGTCCCGCGTAATAGATGGAGGCGTCGCAGAAGATTCATATCGATGATGTCCTTGATGTGCGGATGTCGTATTTAGCGCATTCTAGCCCCGTATTTGTGCATCGACAACCGCTATAGGCACGACGCGCCCCTACAAAATCTCCCAAACCGAGGCGTCGAAGACGATCACCTGCACCGGCGTGCCGATGTCCGGCAGGCGGGTGATTTTGAGCGCGTCGATTTCATGGCGGCGCACCCCCTCGACCCGCGCACCTTGCGGGGTCACGAAGCGCACCAGCACCTCGATGGCGTAGCGGTTATCGGGCATATCGACCGGGCGCAACGCCAACAATTGCCCACTGACCACCCGCCCACGGGTGTAGAGGCGGCGGCGCTTGCGCGTGTGCATGATGGCGGCGCGCAACCCCACGCCCGACAAGGCCGTCAAGCCGAGGCCGAACACGGCCAACCACGGCACCACCTGCCGCGCCTCGACCGAGGCCAAAGCCGACTCGGCGGTGGCGTCGGTGCGGTAAGCCACGCTCAGCGGCTTGCCCGGGATGTACTGATGATAGACCTCTTTGGGCACGATGGCCGTGCCATAGTGGGTGGTGGTGCCCACCGTGTAACGATACGACAAGCTGTAAATCGGGTCGTCCACCCCGTCACGGTCACGGCTGACCACCCAACCGGTGGTCGCGACCGTCAACGCATCGACTCGGCGCGACTCGGCGAAATCGAGCGCGCCCCACAGCAAGGCCGCGATACCGACCAGCAACAGGGCACCCGCCGCCAGCACCGGCACGGTCAAAGGGGAAGGGATAGAGGGGGCAAAACCGAACCGATAGGCCGACGGGGCTTCGGTCGTGCTTTCGCCCCCCATCTGAAAGGACAGCGGAACCGTAACGGACGCCATAGCGATATGTGTACCCCGCGCAACCAACTCGACTTCTTGATACACCATAGCCGAACACTGTTGGGTGCAAACGAACGGGGTGTTATCGCGCTGTTAAGCCTGTGACAAATGCCGGTACCGGCAGGTCAAGAGAAGCGCCCAATCGGCGAATTATCGGAGTCGTCGCTGACCGTCTGGGCTTTTCTGCCGCTTTGGGTCGGGCGGTTTTGCCCCTCCAGAGCCACCTCGCCCTCGCGCAGGTTGAGCTGGTTGAGCGGCTGACGCTTGAAGCTCTTGCGCCAGTTCGTCCGCAGCATCATCGCCAAGAAGCTGACGATCAGGATGGGCACCGCCGCCGCGGGTTGCCAGCGCAACGCCAAAACCACCAGCCCCGCCCCGACCACGATGGCGATTAAGCGCCCGCTACGACCGGCGGCATACGCCATCAAGATGCCCATCACGATGGCGGGCACCAAGACGGTCGGTTGCCCGAGGTCGAAGATACCGCCGTTGAGCTGGCTGGCACCCAACAACCCACCTGCCAGCCATCCCGAGAAGGTCATGGCCGAGAAAAAAACGATGCTGCCGACCAAGCTGGCGAACAGCCCGACCAGCGCAAACCCGACCACCACCCCCAAAACCCCGCTTTGCAAGGCGGCCTCATCGGGGAAGGCGTTGGCCATCAACGTCTCCAGCGCGCCGGTCTGGGCGACCAGTGCGCCCACCACCGCCCCGACCAGTAACCACGTGACATAATGCAGGCGGTGCGGCCAAATCAACAACAACGCGCCCAGCGCAATCATCAGCAAGCGCGTGAGGGTGGTATCGTAAGCGGTTTGTAGGTCGGTGCTGAAGTTTTCCCACTCCAGCGAAAACTCGCTCATGAAGCTGTCGCGCAATTCCTCGATGAAGGTGGGCAACCCGACCGAGGCGAATTCGCTCAAAGCCTCCGGGCGCTGCATCAAGGCGAAAAATTCGGACTCCGAGAGCGCCAGCCAGCCCTGCCCATCGGTCGGGAACGGCAAAGGCTGGTCGGGGTTGATGGGCGTCTCGCGCCCGCCGCTGGATTGTGCGCTGACCAGCCCGAGGGCGGCGGTCAACAGCACGAGCGCCGCGCCGATGAGCCGATAGAGGATGCTGCGTTGCGTGCGGTACATGGGCTATGCCTGCCTGTCGATGAAAGCCTGATGTCATCAGCTTACTCGAAAACGGCGCACCGCGCTCTAGCCCATCAGCACCCTTGTGCGCGCAACCAGCCCAGCGCGGCCACCAGCACGGGGTCGGTCGGGGTGGCGTAGCGCGCCCAATCGACCACCAGCGGCTGGTCGGGCGTCAGGCCGTCCAAATACGAGCGCCCGATGCGGTCGGTCAAGAGCGTGCGGGCAATCCACAATGCCCCACCATCGGCCAGCGTGTAGAAGCCCAAGAACGAGGCCAAGCCCGCCGTCCGCTCCCCAAAAATCCGCACCGAGCGGTCAGGGTTGCCCAGCAGCATGACCGCCGAATACTCGCCCATGCTGGCGGTGGCGCTACTGGTCAAGACGGCGACCGGCAGGCTGGTATCGAGCACGGCGGGGGTGCGCGGCAGCAAGCGCCCGTTGCCGGTGATGGCTCCACCGGTGATGCGTGCGGTCTCGGCGTCGTAGCGCCCGAAGAAGACCGCTTGCCCCTCTGGGCGGTAGGCCGTGCCGAACAAGCCCGACCCGACCAGCGGCATCATCGGCAACAAGACCGGAAAGGCCACCCCGCCGAGGTTGCGGCGCACGTCCAGCACATAACCGCAGGTCGCGCCTGCGTTGGCCGCCGCGCTCAGGCGGTCGTGCGCGTCGGTCAGGTAATCGAGGTATTGCGGGGTGTCGATGCCGGTGCCATACGTGCCGAACGTCTCGATGTAGACCATCGAGCCGAAGCGCTGGATGACCGGCGGCAGCAAATCGGTATAGCCGCCAAAATCGACAAAAACGGTTTGTTGTCGCCCATCGCGCCACAGCGTGACGGCGTAAGGCAACGCCGCGCCGCTGTCCAGCCCGTTATCGATGCGGCTTTGCAGCGTATATAGCCCGATGCCGTCGATGCTCTCGATGCGGTCACCGACCTGCACCCCGCCGCGCTCGGCAGCACTCCCCGGGTAGACCAAGATGACGAGGCCGTCACGGGTGTAGCGTGCGCCGGAGCCCACCAACGGCATCACCCGCCCGACGCGGTTAGGGCGGAAGAGCTGGCT
>JALONY010000256.1 GCA_025454715.1 Anaerolineae bacterium | reverse complement strand
CCCAGAATGCTTTTTCATCTAGCACGGCGTTCCGCTGATACCCCAGCCCCTTGCGGGACGGCCAACGCACCGAAAATGTTGGGTGGGCACGGCACGCCCCCGCCGTTTCAGCATCCAGCGGTATAGGCCGTACACCGGCGGGAGGGTCAACGGGGATAAACAAAAACCTCCTCACGTGTTAGATGAGGAGGTTTTCCACTTATCTCTTGTTACTCACCATTTTGAGGTGAGAACAAATCACTTTCGAGGTCGGTATCTGAAACCTCGAAGACGGTGTGTGATTGAACGCCAATTCTATATTTCATCAGAAGGCCAGCCAACTGCTCGCCATCAATCAGAGAGATTGGTGTTTTGTTTGTAGCCTTGGATTCGCTCACTGCATCTTTGGTGAACTTGGATGTAGTAACAATCAGTCCTTGTTCGCCTCGGGTTAAATCCAAACTACCTCTCAATGAGGTAACTACATCGACAGGAACGGATTTAGCATAACGCTTCACCTGCACAGAGAGATTAACTCTGATTCCATCGTCAATCTGTAAAACGCCTTTGACATCGATACCACCATCTTTAGGTCCGCCGACCACTTGCACTTGCTCAAGACCCATCTCGATGAGGAGTCGTCCAATGAGGCGCTCAAAACTATCAGGTTTCATAGCTTTGAGCTTAGCGACCAAATCGTCAATCGCTTTATTGTTCGTTTCTTGCACCGTCTTCTGGGTTGGACTGAGCTTCTGGATAAAGCTAAAGATACCGCCCTTGGCTCGAGAAAAACGAGGTGTAGTACCTTGTTTCTCGGACTTAGTGATTTCCAAATACATCGCTGTGTACATGGAGTTCTCTGGTGTCAAACCATCACTAACGATCAAACCCTGTTTTACTGCACGTTTCGCTATCTCAACATAGTGAAGCGGTGTACCGGCTTCTTCTAGAATTTTTTGTGCAGCATCGGCAAAAGACAGCTTGGGGGTAGAATCGGCAGACACAACAATCTCCTTACCGCCCCCGCCGTTTCAGCATCCAGCGGTATAGGCCGTACACCGGCGGGAGGGTCGGCATGTCCCACGCCCCGAGGCTCCGCACCACCTGCCCGCCCCACCCGCGCTTGAAGCCGTACACCCCCCACAGCCCATCGCTGCGCGCCTGAAACTGCGCCTCCAGCGTCGCCTCGTCCTCGTCGGGGATGCCCCACAAATCATACCACGCGCACCCACGCCGCTTCGCCCATTGGATGGCCAACCACTGCACCCCATACGAGGCCATCAGGTCGCGGTGCTCATTGGACGACGCGCCATACAGGTAATAGGCTTGCCCCCCGACCGACGCCACGAACACCCCTGCCAGCAACGCCCCCTCGTGCTCGGCCACGATGAGGGCGGCGTCGTGCGGGGCAAACAGCCCATGCGCCATCTGATAATAGCGCTCGCCATGCACCCCGAACTCGTTACGGTCGCCCGTGACCTGCATCAACTGTGCGAACCGCTCGGCATCGCGGGCGTCCCCCTCGCGATAGACCACGCCCGACTTTTGCGATTGGCGAATCTTGCGGCGTGTGCCTTGGTTCATGCGCGCCAAAATCGCGTCGTCGTCGCCGGTGATGTCGAGCACGATGGTGCGCGGCGGCTGCACCGTCTGGGGGCCAGCCTGAAAGCCCATCGCTGCGGGGTCGGGCGCGGCGAGGTCGCCCAAGAACAGCCCGGGCTCCCATTTGATGAAGACCGTGCGGCGCTTGGCCGCCGCCGCCCGCACCGCCCGCCACAACAGCGGCCATTCGGTGGGGTCGGTCACAGTGCCGCCCATCGGCACATACGCGAGGTGGAACAGCCCGCCCGGGAACGGCTTGTACAAAATCTGCGCCCCCGCCCGCAGGTTGGCGTCAGAATCGACCAATGCGACGCGCTCGGCAGACCAGCCGAAGGCCGATTTGAGCGCGCCCCAGCCGCTGAGCTGGAGCAGGTGGCCGTTGGGCTGCTGGCGGACGAACTCGTCCCAGACGTGGGGGTACGGGTGGATGGGGATGAGCATCGGGCGCGTCACCCACCCCGCACGGCGCGTGCGATGCGCCCGAGGCCGTCTTGCAAGGTGGCGGGCGGGCAAGCGAAGTTCAGGCGGGCGAAGCCCTCGCCGCCCAAGCCGAAATCTTTGCCGTTGTTCAGCGCCACCCGCCCGCGCTCAATCAAGAGCTTATACGGGTCATCGGCCAGCGCGGTCTGCCGGAAGTCCAGCCACATCAAGAAGGTGGCCGACGGCACGGTACACGCCACCTCGGGCAACGTATCGGCGAAGAACGCCACCGCCGCATCGCGGTTGCGCCGGATTTGCGCCAAGGCCGCGCTCAGCCACGGTTGCCCGTGCCGATAAGCCGCCTCGGCACCGACCAACCCGACCACGCCGGTATGCGCCACCATGCCCGACCACATCGCGGCGGTCAGCGCCTTCAGCCGCTCGGGGTCTTGGATGATGGCGAAGCCCAAGCCGAGGCCGGGCACGTTGAACGTCTTGGAGGGCGCCATCAGCGTGACCGTGCGGGCGGCGGCCTCCGGCGCAATCGAGGCGAACGGGATATGCGGCTGGTCACCCAGAATCAGGTCGCAGTGAATTTCATCGCTGACGACCGTCAGGTCGTGGCGCTCGGCCAGCGCCAAAATCCGCTCGAGGTCGGCGCGGCTGTATTGATAGCCCAATGGGTTGTGCGGGTGGCACAGCATCAGCAGGCGCGTCTTGGGGGTGATGCACGCCTCGAAGGCGTCCCAATCAATCGAGACCTCTAGGCGTGAACCGACCCGCTCGACCCGCATCGGCGCTTGGCTGGGCGTCTGGCCATAATTTTTGGGCGCGCCCAAGAACGGCGGGTAAATCGGGGCGAAGGTGGCCACGTCCGCGCCTGCCCCGCCGCCATACAGTTGGCACATCAGGTTCAGGCCGACCACCAGCGACGGCAAGAACACGAGTTGACCGGCCTCGACCTGCCAACCGTAGCGCGTGTGCATCCGCTCGGTCAGCACCTCGCGGAGCGGGGCGTGCTCGAAATGGTAGCCGAACACCGAGTGCGATTGCACGCGCTCCACGATGGCCTCGGTCACGCAGTCGGGCGATCGGAAGTCCATATCGGCCACCCACATCGGCAGCACGTCGGCCTCGTACAAATTCCACTTGATGCCGCCCGCCTCGCGGCGCGCCAGCACGGTCTCGAAATCGTAGGTTTGGGGCATGGGAGTCTCCGGTCAGGATAGGCTGCGGCGCAGGACGCGCAACATGTTGCCGCTGGCGATGGCGTCGATGTCGGGTTCCGAGAAGCCGCGCTCGCGCAGCGCCTCGGTCACTTTGTACAGGTCGGCGATGGTGTCGAACTCGGCGGGGATGTGCTGCGCGCCAAACCCGCCGTCCCAGTCCGTCCCCAGCCCGATGTGCTGGGCAGAGCCGGTCAGTTGGCACACGTGGTCGATGATTTCAATCACGCGCTGCATCGTGACGGCCTCTTTGCGGCTGCCACGTGCCCAGTGCTCATCCAAGAAGCGGTTGAACAACACCACCCCCATCACCCCATCCCGCTCGGCGAGGCGGCGGATGGTCAGGTCGGGCAGGTGGCGGTCGGTATCGCGGAACTTGCGCGGGTTGCTGTGGCTGGCGATGATTGGCCCCTCGTAACGGTCGAGGGACTCGAGGGCGGCTTGCTCCGCCATATGCGACAGGTCTAAGACCGCCTTGAACGACGCCATCACGTCCAACAATTCAAAGCCCAGCTTGGTCAGGCCGCCCGGGTAGCCGGTGCCGCCGCTATAGCGGGTGGCCTCCCACGCCGTCCCGACCACGCGCACCCCGCGCCCGTGCCATTCCTCGAATTGGCGCGGCTCGATGATCGGGTCAGCGCCCTCCATCAGAACGATCAGACCTTGCTGGCGCTTGCGGATGTCCACGCCGTCCGCCCACGTCGCCAACACCGCGTCGAGGTCGGCCTGCGTGCGGATGAGGCGCAATTTGTCGGGCGATTCGTCGGTGATGCGCTCGTAATAATCCAACTGCTCCAGTGCCGCCGAATAGGCTTCTAGGGGTGTGTTATAGGTGCGCTCCCGCCCGACCGGAACCCAGCCCGACTCCGGCGGGGCGACGAACAGCGTGGCGCACACCACCGCCACCCGCCCAGCGATGGCCTCGGGCAAGCCGAGGGTAGCGTGGTCGCGGTCGGCAGGCTCGGCGCGGCGGGTGATGAGCGCGCTCCGGCGGTAATCGCGGCCATATTTGAGGTGGTTATACGCGATGTCTTGGTGGGCGTCGAGCAAAATCATGGGCATCTGGTCTCATCTCGGGGTCAAAGGCTGGCAGGCTTAAGACAATCACTAATCTAACCCTGCCCTTGGGCGGTGTAAACTGCCAAGTATCCACCATCGTCTAGACCAACAGCAACATTTCATCGGTTTTGGGGTTCTTGAAAGGGTCATTTTCTATGATGGAGACACGCACGCATACGCCCGGGTTTTGGGCGGGCATCGGCATCGGGTTATTGTTCGCGTTGCCGTTGGTCGGGTTGTTCTCGGCGGTCAACGCCCTGTTCGGCTTGCCACTCGTCCCCTCGGACGTGATGGACACGCTGCCCAACGTCCTGCCCAACGACTTGCTCAACTTCGGCAAACAAGCGATGGTCGATGTATTGACCACGCTCAACCTCGCCCGCCTCGACGTGGCGGCCAAGCCCGCCGAA
>JALONY010000255.1 GCA_025454715.1 Anaerolineae bacterium | reverse complement strand
GAACATCTCGCCTGATGTGAGATGAACCGAAGTCGCTGGATGGGGTGTCCTAAATTCTGAGGCATTCGCCGCTGGGCGCTAAAGCACCCAGCTAAAGAAGAGCAAGCCCGCAAGGGGCTGGGAATGGGCGTAAAGCCTCTTTGCATGGGGCGTATGGAGGCATCAGGGCGTCCACTTCGTCACACGCCTTCAATTATCAGCCTCGTAGAGGCTTGTTCTTCTTTAGCCCGATGCTTCAGCGTCGGGCGGGGCATGGGCGAGAGGTGGCCTTTGGTTTGAGGCGCAACCTCATTTCGCATCAGGCGAACACAAAGAACCCCGCGCCCAGCCGATGAGCGCGGGGGATGTGCATTGTTGGGCGGCGTGAACGATTACCCCTCGACGGCGGCGTCCAAACCCTCACCCGTCGAGGGCTCGCCCGACGATGACTCGCTGGACGGATTGACGGCGACCACCGGCGCGGTAGCGGTGGGCGGCGTCGCGCTGAAGGCCAATTTGCCGTGCTCGCCGGTGTCGGCAATGATGGTGGAGCCGTGCTCCAGCGTCTCGCTGAGCAGGAACGTGCTGAGCGGGCGGGTCAGCAGGCGCTCGATGGCGCGCCGCATCGGGCGGGCACCGTTGGTCGGCTCATAACCGGCCTGCATCACGATATCGCGGGCGGAGTCGGTTAAGGTCAGGCTCAGGCGCTGGCTACCCATCCGCTGGTAGACCTCGGTCAATTGCTTGTCCATAATGCGCCGCACCACATCGCGGCTGAGCGCGTTGAACGTGATGACCTCATCCAGCCGGTTGATGAACTCGGGGCGGAAGTATTTGCTGAGGTAAACGCGATAATCCCGCGCCACGCTCGCCTCGCCGACGCGGAAACCCAGCGCATCGCGGTTGCCCTCGACACTGCCGATGTTACTGGTCATGATGAACACGGCATGACGGCAATCGACCTTGCGCCCGTGCGCGTCGCTCAGGCGGCCTTCGTCGAACACTTGCAAGAACAGGTCGAACACCTCGGGCGCGGCTTTTTCGATCTCGTCCAACAGCACCACCGAGTACGGGCGGCGGCGCAAGCCCTCGGTCAATTGCCCGCCTCGGCTGGCGTCTTTATACCCGGGCGGCGAGCCAATCAAGCGGGCGGCAGTATGGGCGTCGTGGAACTCCGACATGTCTAGGCGCAACAACGCCTCTTCACTGCCAAACAACGAGGCGGCCAACGTGCGCGCCAGCTCGGTCTTGCCCACACCGGACGGCCCCAAAAACAAGAACGTCCCAATCGGGCGGTTGGGGTCACCGAGGCCGGCGCGGGCGGTCTTGATGGCGTCGGCCACCATCATCACGGCCTCGTCCTGCCCGACCACCCGCGCCAACAACTCTTGCTCGATGCGGGCGAGGCGCTGGCGCTCGTCACGGGTCATCTCGGCGGCAGGGATGCCCGTCCATTCACTCAAGACGTGCGCTACGTCGTCGGCGCGCACCTCGTTGGCCTCGCCCAATTCTTCCTCGTCGGGGTTGCGGGTACGGATGACCACGCGAGTGCAGGCTTCATCCAACAAATCCAAGCCCTTATCCGGCAGGCGGCGGTCGGTCAGGTAACGCACCGACAATTTCACGGCGGCCTCGACCGCCTCTTGCAAAATCACCACCCCGTGGTGCGTCTCGAGGCGCTGGCGTTGCCCGCGCAAAATCTCGATGGCGTCGTCCATCGTCGGCTCTGGGATGTCGATCGGGCGAAAACGCCGGTCGAGCGCGGGGTCTTTGGCGATGGCGCGCCGATATTCTTCATGCGTCGTCGCACCGATGCACATGATTTCGCCGCGTGCCAACGCTGGCTTGAGGATGTTGGCCGCGTCGAGGTTGCTATCGATGGTCTCGCCCGCCCCGACGATGGTGTGAATCTCGTCGATGAACACGATGACGTTGCCCGCGTGCTTGACCTCTTCGAGGATGCCCAACAAGCGCTCCTCGAACTGGCCGCGCAAGCTGGTACCGGCCACCAACACGCCGATTTCAATCTGGACGATGCGCCATTTCAGGAGCGCGGTCGGGGCGCTGCCGCTCTGGATGGCGTAAGCCAAGCCCTCGACCACCGCGGTCTTGCCCACGCCCGCGTCGCCCAACAGCAGCGGGTTGTTCTTCTTGCTGCGGCTGAGGGTGCGGGCGATGGCGCGTATCTCGGTCTCACGCGCTACGGCGGGGCCAATCTTGCCCAGCTTGGCTTGTGCGTTCAGGTCGCGCCCGTACTTGTCCAGCAACGGGGTAGCGACCGGACGGTTGGGGTCGGGCTGGGCGCGGGGCGGCGGAAATGTGCTGGGCTTGGGGGCTGACGGCGAAAACAGGTCGTCGTCCATGAAGCTGAACTCGTTGCTGTCGAACAGCGCATCGAAGTTTTCATCGCCGAAGTCCGGCTCGCGCATCCGCCGAATCACACGGTCAACGAGGTCAGAAGCATCGGACGCCTTCACGGACTCTTCCGAGGCTTTGGCAATCAGGTCATTGAGCCAAAAGTTGATGTCGAAGCCCATCTCGGCCAGCTTGCGCACCGGCAACGACTCGCCCTCTTGCAGCATCGCCATCAAGATGTGTTGCTCGGTCGGCTGAAACACGCGGTCGCCCTCGGCGAACAGCAACGCCAGCGACAACACCATCTGCAAGCGGTGCGTCAGCGCCAAGTCACGCTCCGATGAGCCGTCGCCTTGCTTGACATCGGCGCGGATTTGCGAGCGCACCTCACGCGGGCTGAAGCCGGCCTTTTGCAACAAGCTGGAGGTCAGGCTTTCTTCGTCACGGGTCAGCGCGATAAAGACGTGCTCGACGCCCACGTAATCGTGCGCCAGCCGCCGCGCCTCATCCGAGGCCAACGCAAGCACCGTCCGGCAGCGCTCGCGCAGTTCATGTTCAGGGAAATCGGGCGTGTCGCTCAAGGTCTCGCCTCCGTGGGGTCAAACGTGCGGTCGATTATAACGCATCTGCGCCACGGGTGGCGAAACAGTTCCCTAACGTTGGGGCTTACGCGCTTTCAGCGCAAGGTTGACGGTCGATCGCCCAGCCGGTTCATCCAGCACGTTACGACGGTCAAACCAATTGAACGCGGCCAGCCCAATCTTGATCGGGTTGTACCACGGCGCGTCGGGCTTGTCGAACTGGGTGCGGTCGGCGGTCTGCGCCATGCCCTTGGGCAGTGCGCCGCGCTCCAGCAGTGGCATCCCGATGCCATAGACCAGATTATGGATGAACGGGAAGGCGTGATGCGTGAAAGCGCGCTCGGCCTCGACCACGAACCCCGCCCCCAGCGCCGCGTTGCGGAGTTGTTCGGGCGTGTACAGGCGGACGTGATTCGCCCAGATTCCGGCGAACACGCCGTGTTGGATGTGGGTCTTGAACACGGTCTCCAGCGTCTTGTTGATCGGATCCCACCAAAACGGGTAATTGGCGTGCGGGACGGTGATGGCCGCCACCCCGCCGGGCTTGAGCACGCGCATCGCCTCGCGCAGGGCGGCCACGTCGTCATCGATGTGCTCCAGCACCTCGCTGAGGATGACCGCGTCGAACGACTCATCGTCGAACGGCAGGGCGTAGATGTTGGCGCGGGTCAGGGTGATGTTGGGCAGGTGGCCGACGTTGGCGCGGGCTTTGTGGATGACCTGCTCGTCGAGGTCTGCCCCGACGAGGCGGGCTTGGGTGGTGTAGCGCAGCATGTTGAGGTAGAAGCCGCGCCC
>JALONY010000254.1 GCA_025454715.1 Anaerolineae bacterium | reverse complement strand
ATAATCTTGCAATTGGTGATCGACTCGCTCAGCCGTCAGGCGCAACGCCATCTCGCGCAGTGCGGTCAGGTTGCCCACCCGAAAGAAGTTCTCTGCCGCCGTGCCCGCCTTGTCCAGCGTATAGACCTTGCCCTCGCTCAGCCGCTTACGCAGGTCTTCCGGCGACAGGTCAATCAGTTCCATCTCGTCGGCGAGGTCGAGCACCGAGTCCGGCAGGCGCTCATGCACCGTCACGCCGGTAATCTGGCGCACGGTGTCGGCACGGCTCTCGAAATGCTGCACGTTGACCGTGGTATACACGTCGATTCCGGCGTCCAGCAACTCAATCACGTCTTGGTAACGCTTGACGTGCCGTGAGCCCGGCACTGCCGTGAGCCCGGCACGTTGGTATGTGCCAGCTCATCGACCAACACCAACGCGGGCTTACGCGCCAGCACCGCGTCGATGTCCATCTCCTCGAGCTGCGCCCCACGATACGCCAAGCTGCGGCGCGGCACGACCTCTAACCCATTCACCAGCGCCATCGTCTCGGCGCGCCGGTGCGTCTCGACATAGCCGACCACCACATCGACGCCCTCGGCCTTGCGCTGTTGCGCGGCTTGCAGCATGGCGTAGGTCTTGCCCACGCCTGCCGCCATCCCAAAGAAAATCTTGAGCTTGCCGCGCTTGCGGCGCGATTCATCGCGGCGGATGGCCGCCAGCAGGGCGTCGGGGTCGGGGCGGTGGTCTTCGGACATCAGGGGCACAAGCTCCGTTATCGGTCGAGGGCATCGAGCGCGAGGTTGAGCAAGAGCACATTGACACGCGGCTCCCCCAACAGGTTCCAATCGGGCATTTCGGTCTGCTGGTCAATCAACCCCAACACCGATTCTACGGGCAAGCCACGGGCTTGTGCCACCCGCGCCGCTTGCAAGCGCGCCGCCTCGGGGCTGATGTGCGGGTCGAGGCCACTGCCCGACGCCATCACCATCTCGGGCGGGACGGGCGCATCGGCGGGCAAGCCGTTGTCGGCACGGAACGCCTCGGCGCGGCGGGCATAGTCGGCCTGTAGGCGGGCGTCGGTCTGGCTCAGGTTGCTGGCGCCCGACGCCATCAGGGTCGGCGCGTCGGCCTGTAGCGCGTTGACCGCAGACGGGCGACCGCTGAAGTAACGCGGGTCGTCCACCACCTGCCCCATCAAGGCCGAGCCAACCACCACCTCATCACGCACGACGAGGCTGCCGTTGGCTTGGGCAGGGAAGAACACCTGAGCCGCACCGGTCACCAACAACGGGTAGAGGACACCGGTCAAGACGGTCAGGACGAGCAACATCCGCAACGCGGGCAAAAACGGGTTCATCGGTCGGGTCTCCATCGCTTAAGCCAAGCCCAGCGCAACCAGCGCGAGGTCAATCAGTTTGATGCCGACGAACGGCACGACCAAACCACCCAACCCATACACCAATAGGTTACGGCGCAAGACTTGCTCGGCGCTCATCGGGCGATAGCTCACGCCGCGCAAGGCCAGCGGGATGAGCACGATGATGATGATGGCGTTGAAGATGACCGCGCTCAAGATGGCGCTTTGGGCGGAGGCCAACCCCATCACGTTCAGCGACGCCAACGGGCCGAACGCCTCGCCCTCGGCGGCATACAGCGCCCCGAACAGCGCGGGCAGGATGGCGAAGTACTTGGCCACGTCGTTGGCGATGCTGAACGTCGTCAACGCCCCACGGGTCATCAGCAATTGCTTGCCGATTTCGACCACCTCGATCAGCTTGGTCGGGTCGCTGTCGAGGTCAACCATGTTCCCGGCCTCGCGGGCGGCCTGCGTGCCGGTGTTCATCGCCACCCCCACATCGGCTTGCGCCAAGGCGGGCGCGTCGTTGGTGCCGTCGCCGGTCATCGCCACCAAATGCCCCGCGCCTTGCTCGGCACGGATGCGGCGGAGCTTATCCTCAGGGGTGGCTTGCGCCATGAAGTCATCGACGCCCGCCTCGGCGGCAATCGCGGCGGCGGTCAGGGCGTTGTCGCCGGTAATCATGACCGTGCGGATGCCCATCGCCCGCAGTTGAGCGAAACGCTCACGGATGCCGCCCTTCACCACGTCCTTTAGCTCGACCACGCCCAAGACTTGCGCGCCCTCGCTGACCACCAACGGCGTCCCACCGCTCTTGGCCACCCGATCGACCGTCTCGGCCACATCGGGCGGGTATGCCCCGCGCAAGCCCTCGACGTGCTGGCGCACCGCATCGGCGGCGCCCTTGCGGATGCTGCGGGCGGGCTTGCCATCGTGCGCGGCGAGGTCGATGCCCGACATGCGGGTTTGCGCGGTGAACGGGATGAACTCGGCCTTGAGGTCGTGCAGTTCTCGCCCGCGCAGATTAAATTGGTCTTTGGCCAAGACCACAATCGAGCGGCCTTCCGGCGTCTCGTCCGATAGCGAGGACAATTGCGCGGCATCGGCCAACGCCTGCTTCTCGACCCCACGAGCGGGGTGGAACGCGGTAGCCATCCGGTTGCCCAGCGTAATCGTGCCGGTCTTATCGAGCAACAGCACGTCCACGTCACCGGCGGCCTCGACGGCGCGCCCGCTGGTGGCCAGCACGTTGCGTTGGATCATCCTGTCCATGCCGCTGATGCCGATGGCGCTCAACAACCCGCCGATGGTCGTCGGTATCAGGCAGACCAGCAAGGCAATCAAGACCGGTACGGTGGCCGCAGAGCCGGTCAAGCCCGACTCCGCCTCGGAATAGCCGATGAAAGCCTTCAGCGTCAACACCGCCAGCACGAAAATCACCGTCAACCCAATCAAGAGGATGGTTAGCGCGATTTCGTTGGGGGTTTTTTGGCGCTTGGCACCCTCCACCAGCGCAATCATCCGATCGATGAAGGTGGTGCCCGGCTCCGACGTGATGCGGATGACGATCCGGTCACTCAAGACTTTGGTGCCGCCCGTCACGGCGCTGCGGTCGCCGCCGCTCTCGCGGATGACCGGCGCGGACTCGCCGGTAATGGCCGACTCGTCCACGCTGGCGATGCCCTCGACCACCTCGCCATCACCCGGGATGGCGTCGCCCGCCTCGCACACCACGAGGTCGCCTTTGTGTAGGTCGGGCGCGGGCACGCGCTCCTCGCGCCCGTCACCGGTCAGGCGGCGAGCGGTCATCTCTTTGCGCGTCTTGCGCAGCGCGTCGGCTTGCGCCTTGCCGCGCCCCTCGGCCATCGCCTCGGCAAAGTTGGCGAACAGCACGGTAAACCACAGCCACAGCGCGATTTGCAGGTCAAAGCCGAGCGCGGGCGACTGCGTGAACACGTCATACACGACAATCACGGTGGTGATGACCGCACCGGCGGCCACGATGGCCATCACTGGGTTCTTGGCTTGCTGGCGTGGGCTGAGCTTGGTCAGGCTATCGAGGGCGGCGCGCCCCAAAATGGCGCGGTCGAACAAGGAACGGTTTGGGGTTGTCTGGGTCATGATGCAGCCTCCTGTGGCTTAGCCCTGCACGGCGATGAGCTGTTCGACGATCGGGCCCAACGACAGCGCGGGGAAGAACGTCAGCGCGCCGAGGATGACCACCACCACGATCAGCAACACCACGAACAGCGCCCCATGGGTCGGGAAGGTGCCCGCGCTGGGCGGGACGGTCTTCTTGGCCGCCATGCCCCCCGCGATGATGAGCACCGGCAAAATCACCCCAAAGCGCCCAATCCACATACACACCCCCAGCGCGAGGTTATAAAACGCGGTGTTGGCGTTCAGTCCGGCGAAGGCGCTCCCGTTGTTGCCCGAGGCCGAGGCGAAGGCGTACAAGATTTCGCTCAGGCCGTGCGCGCCGGTGCTGGCGCGACTGCTCAGCCCTGCCTCGGTGATGACCGCCAACGCCGAGCCGAGCAGGATGCACGCGCTGGGCAGCAATATCGCTACCATCGACCACTGAATCTCGCGCACCTCGACCTTCTTCCCCAAGTATTCCGGCGTCCCCCAGCGATGAAGACCGTGAGCAGCACGAAAATCACCATGCCGTACAAGCCTGCCCCGACCCCGCCGAAAATCACCTCGCCCAACATGATGTTGAGCATAGCGATGCCACCGCCCAACGGGGCAAAGCTGGAAATCATGCTGTTGACCGAGCCGTTGCTGGCCGCCGTCGTCACACTGCCCCACAACACGCTGTTGACCACGCCGAAGCGCACTTCTTTGCCTTCCAATGCGGGCAGCAGGTTAGGGGCATGGGTGGTGTATTCCGCCCACAACATGACCGATAAGCCCGCCAGCAACAAGGCGCTCATGGCCGCAAAAATCGCCCAACCTTGCCGGATGTCACCGACCAACCGCCCATAAGTGAACGTCAGGGCGGCGGGG
>JALONY010000253.1 GCA_025454715.1 Anaerolineae bacterium | reverse complement strand
GAGGCGTTGTTGCTGGAAGACAGCAACAGCACCAACGGCACACAGGTCAACGGCACGCTGGTGCGCGGCAAATACGCGCTCAAAAACGGCGATATGGTGCAGGTTGGCGAGGCCAAGATTTTGTTTCATGGCGGCGGTGAGAGCCGCGACACCAAGCCTTTGCCCTGACCGTCGGGCAGTCGTTTTTGGAGGGAGATGACATGAGCCAACCCTATGAGACCCACCGCGTCAACATCGCGGGGGTGCAACGTGATTTGCGCCTATTCCAGATTAAGCCCGGGGTGCGAATCGCCATTTTGAACATCCTCGGCGATACCGAGCTGGTGGTGGCCGCGGCCAAGGCGCTGGCCGAGACCGTCAAGAGCCGCCAGCCGGACTACTTGGTGACTGCCGAGGCCAAGGCCATCCCGCTGGCGCACGCCCTGAGCGTCGAGACCGGCATCCCGTATATGGTGCTTCGCAAGACGTATAAGCCGTATATGGGTGACGCGCTGAAGTCGGAGACGCTGTCGATTACGACCAACGCGCCGCAGACGCTGTACCTCGACGAGAAAGACCGCACCGCCATCGCCGGTAAGCGCGTGATGTTGCTGGACGACGTGATTTCGACCGGCAGCACCTTGCAAGGGATGCGCCTGATCGTCCGCAACGCCAACGCCGAGGTCATCGGCGAGGCCGCCATCTGCACCGAGGGCGACCGCGCCCAATGGACGGGCGTGATTGCGTTGGAGCATCTGCCGGTGTGGGTGGACTGAACCACCCGCGCCCTGACCTATGAACGAACGAAAACGCCCCCATCTGCATCCGGCAGGTGGGGGCGTTCGGTTGCTTGCGAGAGCGTGCTTAGGGGACGAGGGTCAGGCGCGCCACCGCACCGGCCTCGACCGCCGAGCGGGTGAACAGCATCGGCTTGTATTGTCCGGTTGACCACAGCGGCAAGAGGTCGGCATAGTGCGGGCTGAACGGGTGACCGCTTTGGCCGGTGGTGTTCATGTTTTGGCTGTTGTCCCAATCGGGGAGCTTGGCAATCATGCGGAACGACGCACCGGCCTGCATCTCGAACGTCTCGAGGTTCCAACTGGCGGCGTTGACCGTATCGGAACTGCCCGGGGCGCGCACCGTGCGATTGACGATGTTTTCGACTAGATCGACGCCGCTGACGCCCAACGGGTTGCTGATGAAGGTGGCGGTGTGCCAATCGCCCCAGCGCCACGCGCTGAAATCGGCACCGTGGGTGCCTGCACCTGCCGCCAGCCCACGCTGGAGGGCGAGGCGGAGCGCGTCATCGCGGCGCTCGGTGGTGTCGGTGGTGCGCACGTCGTCCCACCACGCATCTTCGGGCGTCTCGAGGAGTTGGGTGGCCGCCCAAATCGTGCGCGTGCCGACGCCGGTCGCTTCCACGTCCGCGGCGTTGAGCGTGTCGTTGAACACGATATCGACCAATTGGCGCCACGTCGATGCCCAGATGGCGGCTTCGGGGCTGTCGAGGTCAGCTTGCAAGTCCCACGCCATCAACAGGTCACGGGCGCGGTCGAGGTCAGAGCCGTCTTCCAGCGCCAGCGCCTCGAAATGCGGGCGGAAGACCTCGAAACCGGTCATGCGGGCGTCGGTTTGGATGGTCTTGACGCTGTCGATGGTGTGCAGGGTGGTGGCCTCCAGCAGTTCGACGATGCGTGAGCCGCGGTAGCCGTAATCGAAGTACAGGCCGAGGCGCGGGTTGATGTCGGTGCCGAACTCCGGCTCGAGCTGCGCCATCAGTTGCTCATAATACTCGGGCAGCACCACGTCTTGGTTGGCGCTGTGGATCCAGCCACGCTCAGGGTTGAGCACGCGGGGCAACAGGTCATAGGGGATGTAGCCCTGCCACGCGGTGGCGCTGGTCGAGCCGTCCAAGATGCTGTCGCCCGCCACGCCTGCCGGTCGGATGGGCATCAGCCCGGGGGTTTGGTAGGCGATGTTGCCCTCGATGTCGGCGTAGACCACGTTTTGGGCGGGCACGGCGAAATAGGACATCGCCTCGCGGAACTCGGCGTAGTTGCTGGCGGTGTTGAGGCCGATGATGGCGGTGTAGAGCTGGGTCGGGTCGTGCGCCGTCCAGCGCAGGGCGATGGGCTCTGGGTTGAACCCGCTGGGCTGGCCGTCCTCGCCGATGCGGTTGTCGTTCATGATGGGGCCGAGGTGCGTCTCGCGGACTTGGATGGTGTAGGTGGTGTCGCCGTCGCCCACACGGATGACCTCTTCGTGCACGGTCATATCGCGCACTTCGCCGTCATACACGTATTGGAGCGGGTTGCCCTCGACCGTTTGGATGCGGTACAAGTCCATCACGTCGGGGCCGACGTTGGTGAACCCCCATGCGATGTTGGCGTTGTGGCCAATCACCACGCCCGGGGTGGGCACGAACGCATAGCCGCGCACATCGAACGGGCAGGCGTCGGTGACCGGCTGGCAGTGCAAGCCGACCTCATACCAAATCGACGGCATCTGGATGCCGAGGTGCGGGTCGTTGGCGAGGATGGGGGTGCCGCTGTCGGTGCGCGAACCTGCGATGACCCAGTTGTTGCTGCCCAAGCCCTCGCCCTCGCCAAACGCGAACCGGATATCGGGGGGCACACTACCGGCCAGTTCGAAAGCGGCAGGGCTGAGGCCGCTGACGGTCGTGCCGGTTTGGGCGGTCGGTAGCGGGGCGCGCTCTTGCACCGGCAAATCGGCGGCCTCGACGATGGTCGGCATGAAGTCGTAGGGGTAGGCGGGCATGAGCTGGGCGAATTGTTCCGGCGTCAGGGCGTCGCGCCATTGCTGGGTGACGAGGTCATCGAGCTGGTCGGACAAGTCCCACGCCATGACCTTGCCCCACACGATCGAATCGACCGGAGTCCACGGCTCAAGCGGGATGGTGACACCCGTCACGCTCAACAGGGTGTACTCGAAGGCGAGGCTACCGGCAGGGCGGCTGGTGATGTAGGCGTTGACGCCATCGGCGAAGGCCTTGAGGTATTGCTTGGTCTCGTCGGTCATCACCGAGTCGTATTCGCGCTGGGCGGCGCGCCGCCAGCCGATGGTGCGGATGAACAAATCGCTGCTGAGCGCGCTGGCGTTGCCGCCGGTCAGTTCTTGCACGCGCCCGCTGCCGATGGCACGCGAAAACGCCATCTGCCACCAACGGTCTTGGGCTTGGGTGAAGCCCTGCGCGAAAAAGAGGTCATAGGGGGTGCTGGCGTAGATGTGCGGGACGCCGTAGCGGTCGCGCAGCACCTCGACCGGCGCGCTGAGGCCAGCGGCCTTTATCTCGCCGGTGTGCTGGGGCAGGGGCGCGGTGGTGACGTTGTTGATGATGACGGCACCAATCACGATCACCAGCACCAACGCGAATAGGGTGCCTGACAAAATGCGGATCAGGGTTTTCATAAAGGGTTCCTCTAGGGGATACAGTAGCCTAACAAGCCCTTTTTTGGGGGGTATGCGCCATTGTAGTCCCGCCCGCGCCCAAACGCCACTACCGCCTGTTGCTCACGTCTCATCACCGAGCCACAACCACGCCTTAACCGGATATACCGAGCGGGCTTAACACGGCTTTTGCATGATGAGTGCCCACGCCTATCCAACCCTTAGGAGTTGAGCCACGATGCGTACGCCCTGTTGTTGTTGACCATGACGGTCGGTGCCCAAGACGGCCTGACCCTGACCCCGCTGGGGACGTATGCCACCGGCGCGTTCGATGAAGGTGCCGCTGAAATCGTGGCGTATGACGCCGCCACCCAAACCCTGTTCGTCGTCAACGGCGCGGCCTCGACGGTTGACCTGCTGGATATGACCGACCCGACCACCCTGACCCTGAAGGCGCAAATCGATGCCAGCGCGTATGGCGATGCGGCCACCAGCGTTGCGGTCTACAACGGCCTCGTGGCCGTCGCCATCCCCGCCGAGGAGACCGGCGATAACGGCGTGGTCGCGTTCTTCAGCGCCGATGGTGCGTTCCTGAGCCAAGTGACGGTCGGGGCGTTGCCCGACATGGTGACCTTCAACGCTGACGGCACCAAG
>JALONY010000252.1 GCA_025454715.1 Anaerolineae bacterium | reverse complement strand
CGAGGAGCACAGCAGCCAATACGCGCCGATTCGGGCGGCCAAAGAAGGGCAAATCCAAGGGCGCGACCGGCGCTACATCCGCAACGACGACGAGGCCGACGCGCTGTATTATTGGATTTTCCCCAACGTGATGTTGAACATCTACCCCGACAACATCAGCATCAACATCATCTTACCGCTGGGGCATCAGCGCACCCTGACCATTTTCGAGTGGTATTTCGAGGAGCCGGGCACCGGCGCAGGCTGGGAGTCGATGCAACAGACCATCCAGTTCAGTGACGAGATTCAGCAAGAGGACATCGAGATTTGCGAGATTGTGCAGCGCGGGCTGAACTCGCGCAGCTATGACCGTGGCCGCTTCAGCGTGTTGCGCGAGAACGGCGTGCACCACTTTCAGGCGTTGGTGCACAAATATCTGACCAGCCAGAAGTAAGCGTGCTACGGCACTGGGGCGCATGACCGGTCATGCGCCCCCGTGTTTTGTGAGGGGCTTACTTTCGCCCGTTTTTGGGCAGGAGCGGGGCGTTACTCAAGCCCGCGCCGAACGCGATATTTCCCTTGAGAGACAACAATCAAAAGACCCGTTAAGGGTGTTTGCTCTTGGAGTGCAAGACGCAAGGTCTCGTCTAATGCACCTTCTTGAGAGGCGTCATAGCGCATCACCACAATGCCCGAATACGCTTGTGGCGGATAGTTTAAGACATTGGAAAAGTCTAAATCGACCGTCAACAAGACGGCGTTGAGCCGCTTGGCTTCTACGATAACTTGGCTATCTGGGGTGTCCTCTGGCTGGATGGAGCGCAATTCGATGGTGTCGTATCCCCAGCCCTGTATGAGCTTCAAATAACGGCGGGGGACGCAATTATCGAGCAGAATCACGGGGCGGTTACGATGTCGTCATGTTGGATGACGAGGCTGGCGTAGCGGATGCACGCAAAAATATCGGCCTCGCTAAGATGAGGGAAATAATCGTCGGATACAATCTCCGCGACCGTTTTTCCAGCCGCCAGCAAATCCAAAATTTGGGTGACGGCAACCCGTGTGCCAGCTACCCGTGGCTTGCCGTGTGCCACGTCCCGTGAAACGACGATCCTCGGTGCCAAAGCAGTTTCCATCACAACCCTCGCATGATACGACGACACCCTCATTTTATCGCATCCTCGCCAGTTTCGTGAACCGTTTGGGCGGGCTACGGCACTGGGGCGCATGACCGGTCCTATTCCACGCCGAGTTTGGCCAATTCGGTGTCGATCAGCAGGGCGAAGGTCTCGAACGGTTGCGCGCCGCTGACGAAGCGCCCGTTGATGTAAAAGGCGGGGGTGCCGGTGATGCCCAAGCCTTGCCCGTCCAACAGGTCGAGCGTGACCTCGTTGCGCTGGGCGGGGTCGTCGAGGCAGGTCTCGTAGGCCGCGACATCTAGCCCGAGCTCGGTGGCGAACCCGACGAACGCGGCGCGGTCACGGGCGGCGTTGTTCTCGAAAATCAGGTTGTGGAACTCCCAAAACTGGCCTTGTTCGTGGGCGCAGTTGGCGGCGATGGCCGCATCGAGCGAGGCTTGGCCGCCGATGATCGGCATATCGCGGTAGACGAAGCGGACTTTGTCGCCATAGACCTCTTGCAACTGCGGGAGGGTTTGGGTGGCGAAGCGCCCGCAGAACCCGCAATAAAAGTCGCTGAACTCGACGATGGTCACGGGGGCGTCTTCCGCACCGAAGAACGGGTCGTTATCGACCAAGGCCGCGGTCTCGGACGCGCCGCTGTCCAGCTTGGCGATCTCCTCGGCCACGACCCCGCGCACCAGCGCGGCCAAGTCCTCGGGCGAGGCCGACGCAGGCGCGAACAAGACCCGCCCAGCGAACACCCCCAGCACGAACGCCACCACGACCACCAACGCGGTCAGGCCGGACGGGCGGGCAGGGGCGGGCGGTGGGGTGGGGGCGGTGATGGGCTGATTTTCCATGGGGGTGTCCTCGTGAGTGATGTGCCTATCGGACGCGATGAACCGCGCATTTTACACCCCCACCCCCATCATCCCCAACCCTCTACCGCCAACGCGGTACGTCCTGCGTGTTCTTGACCTGTCCTGACCCCCAAAAAGTGGGGATTGGGCAATTTCTCATTTGCGCGTTTGGGCAATGCGTGTTATTGTTTACCCATCGTCGGGTGTATAAAAGGAGGTGGTCGATATATGTGTACGTATCGGGAGGGCTTGCGCCTTTAGCACCACTTTTCTAAGGTAGCGCTGCAAGGCGCAACCCACCCTTCGTGCGTGAAAAGACGCACGATACCGCAGCCCCAGCCCCGCGCTGGGGCTGTCTGTTTTGGTATACTGTGGGCGTTGGACGTGTGCATAGCCTTCAGGAAGACCTGTTTATGTTTATCACCGATGGATTGAACGAGCCGCAACGCGAGGCGGTCACGGCGGGGGCGGGGCCGGTCTTGGTGTTGGCGGGGCCCGGCAGTGGCAAGACCCGCGTGCTGACCCACCGAATCGCCTACCTGATTCAAGAGCAGGGCGTGTACCCCAGCGGCATCATGGCCGTGACGTTCACCAATAAGGCGGCTGCCGAGATGCGCGCCCGCGTCGAGAAATTGTTGGGCGGGCGGTTGTCGGGGTTGCGGATTGGCACGTTTCACAGCATTTGCGCCCGCCTGTTGCGGACGGAGCACGCGCACATCCCGTATAGCCAAAATTTCTTGGTGTTCGACACCGATGACCAGACCTCGGCCATCGGGCAGGCGCTGAGCGAACTGCAAATCGACTCGAAGAAGTTCCCGCCGCGCCAAGTGCTCAACCGCATTTCGTCGGCCAAAAACGAACTGCTCCAGCCGGAGCATTACCCCACGCCCGACTACCCCAGCGAAATCGTCAAGCGCGTCTACCAGCGCTATCAGGCCATCTTGCTCGACAACGACGCGATGGACTTTGACGATTTGCTGATGGTGACGGCGGGGGTGTTGAGGGACAGCGCCGAGGTGCGCGCCAAATATCAGCGCTTGATTGAATGGGTGTTGGTCGATGAGTTTCAGGACACCAACACCGCCCAATATCAGCTCGTGCGCAGCATTGCCGCGCCGCAGAACAACATCTTTGCGGTGGGGGATGAAGACCAAGGCATCTACGCCTTCCGCGGAGCCGATTGGCGCAACGTCAGCCAATTTCAGCGCGATTACCCGATCGCCAAGGTGGTGTTGCTGGAGCAGAATTACCGCTCGACCCAGACCATCCTCGACGCCGCCCGTGCCGTGATTGACCGCAACACCAACCGCACCAAAAAGGCGTTGTTCACCGACCGCGGCGGCGGTGAGCAAATCGAATTGTACGAGGGCTATAGCGACGACTTCGAGGCGCGCTATGTGGCCGACAAAATCGACGAGTTGCTGCGCGACAGCCGCCGCCCGTCGTCACGGGTGAAGCGGCGTGACGGGGGCGCGTACCAGTACGGCGATATCGCGGTGATGTACCGCACCAATGCGCTCAGTCGCTCGCTGGAAGAGGTGTTCGTGCGGCAGGGCATCCCATACAAGCTGGTCGGCGGGGTCGGGTTTTATAAGCGGCGCGAGGTGCGCGACCTTCTGGCCTATCTGCGCGTGGTGGGCAACCCCAACGACAAGGTCAGCTTTGGCCGCATCGTCAACACGCCCAAACGCAGCATCGGCGACAAAGCGCTGGCCGAGTTCGTGGCGCTGACCGTCACACACGGCTGGGGCTATGATGTCGCATTGGACAAGCTGGCCAAAGGCGAGGTCAGCCTGAGCGGGCGCGCCAACCGCGCCTTTGCCGACTTTGCCGCGTTGGTTGGCAAGTGGCGGGCGTTTTTGGCCGCGCAGGGCGATTATGCCGCGCTGTTCGACCTGATCCACAGCGACATCGGTTATGGGATGTACCTGCGCGAGTATTCCGATACCGAGGAGCAGGCCGCCGAGCGCGAGGAAAACGTGCGCGCCCTGCGCGGGGTGTTGGCGCAGAACGTGGAAGAAGGGCGGACGTTGGCCGAGTTCCTCGCCGAGAACGCCCTGATGACCGACATCGAAGACCAAGCCGACGACGCCCGCGACAAGGTGACCTTGCTGACCCTGCACGCGGCCAAGGGGTTGGAGTATCCGGTGGTGTTCATCGTCGGGTGCGAGGACGGGGTGCTGCCGCACAGCCGCGCCATCGATGAGGGCATCGAGTCGATGTCCGAGGAGCGCCGCCTGTTTTATGTCGGCATCACCCGCGCCGAGGAGCGCCTGTACCTGAGCTACGCCTTCCGGCGTGCGCTCTATGGCGGGCAAGCCACGGTCAGCACGCCGTCGCGCTTTTTGGCCGATGTGCCCTCGGGCTTGATGACCGGCCAGACCACCCGCGTCTACATGAACAGCAGCACGCAGTCGTATCGCGACCAGACGAGCTGGGAGCGCCCGTCACAACCCCCCAAGCCGGATGGGGCGTACAGCTCTGGCATCCGCAACAACATTGTGCCGTTTCCGTCGGGTGGGCGGGCGGCGGGCAGTGGTGGCGGTGGGGTGCACCGCTCACCCCCCTCGGGCAGCCCGACCAGCGCCTTCAAGAGCGGCCAGAAGGTCAGACATACCAAGTTTGGGCTGGGCACGGTGTTGGAGGTCAAAGGGCGCTACCCCAACGAGATGGTATCGGTCGCCTTCGAGGACAAGAGCATCCGCATGTTCATGGCCGGTGACGGGGTGCTGACCCCACAATGAGCCAGATGAGCCCCCGATAGACGAAAACAGGCCGCGAGGATGTCCTCGCGGCCTGTCTGTTTGGCTTGGGGCGTGCCCGTGGGCGCGCTTAGCTTAGCCCCTCAGCGCGGTGCTGATGGCGGTGCAGGCGGGGCAGGTGCCGTCAGGGCGGATGATGGCATAGCCGGCCTGCGGGTCGTTGTTGTCGTACTGGGTGAAGTTGATGTTCCAGACGATCAAGATGCGGACGTAGCCCAAGGCCTTGCTGGTGCTGACGGCCTC
>JALONY010000251.1 GCA_025454715.1 Anaerolineae bacterium | reverse complement strand
AGCGTCGGCAGCAAGCTCTCGACCGCGGCGCGGTATTCGCCAATCAGGGCGCGCTCGGTCTTGCGGATGCCGTCGAGGCCGAAGATGTCGAACGGGGTGCCGCGCAAGCCCTTCATGCCGCGCAGCAGCTTGAGGAACGGGGTGAACCACGCGCCCAGCTTGAGCTTGCGCTTCAGGCCGAGTGAGCGCAACAGCGGCGGGTGCAACATCACGGCGGCCTTGGCCTGACTGCCGAATTGGTCGGCGATTTCGGCGCGCACGTTGGCCTTGAGGTGCAGGCGCGCCACCTCGTACTCGTCCTTATAGGCCATCAGCTTGAACAGATACTTGGCGACCGCCTCGCTTAGGCGGGTTTGGTTGGGCGCGGCCTGTTGCTCGGCGCGGCGCACCCGCCCGATGAACTCGACGTATTGGCGGGCGTAGCCGATGTTTTGGTAGGCGATGAGCTCCGGCACGCGCAACTCCAGCAAGCGGCGCAATTCGCCCTCCGGCGCGACCGACTCGACGAGGGCGCGGGCGTCGCCGTTGAGCGTTTCGGGCGTGTAGTCCAGCTCGCCCTGTCGGCGGGTCTTGAGCGTATCGACCCACGCCGGTTCGACCACGATGCGCCGCCCGACGCGGAAGGCCTGCACGTTGGCCTTGACCGCCACGCCGTTGAGCGTGATGGCCTGCTCGATGGCCTCAGCGCTGACCGGTATCAGGCCGCGCTGGAAGGCCGCCCCGACCATCATCAGGTTGGCTTGCATGTGGCTGCCGAACAACGCCTCGCTGACCTCGATGGCGTTGAAATACACGTTGGCCTCAGGCGTGGTCATCGCGTCGATCGACTTGTGCAGGTGGTTGAGCCCCGGGTAACGCACCGCGCCGTTGGCCACCATCTGGCCGGTCGGGACGACGCTGGTGGACGTAATGGCCACCGTGCGCCCGGGGGTGGCGTGCATCAGGTGGACGGTCTGCGCGCCGGTCAGCTCGTCGAACACCAAGTACCCGTCGGCCGCCGCCGTGCCCAAGATTTGGTTGACCGTGACCACGCCGGTGCCGCCGATGCCCAACATGTACAGGTTGGACTCGCCGCGGGTGCGGTAAACCGGTGCGGGCAGGTCGGCGGCGCTCATCTCGAAGCTCGGGCGGTGGGCTTGGCGCGGGGTGGTGTCCGGCTCGACCGTGATGAAGGCCGGACAATCGCCCTTCAGGCACGAGTAATCTTTGTTGCACGACGACTGGTGAATCTGCGTCTTGCGCCCGAACTCGGTCTCGACCGGGAAGACGCTCAGGCAGTTGGATTTTTCGCCGCAGTCGCCGCACCCCTCGCAGAGCGGCGCATTCTTGATCGTGAATCAAGACCGTCACGGCGCGGTGCTCGCGCAGGGCAAGCTGGGCTTCCTCGATGCGGTCGCGGTGCCAGACCTCGACGCCCTCCGCCCAGTGCGCGTTGGCGGGGTAGGCGGTCGGCTCGGGGGTGGTGACGATGATTTTATCGACGCCCTCGGCGCGCAACAGGTGCGTGAGCTGCCACACGCTCATGTTGACCTCGGGGTCTTGGCCGCCGGTCATGGCCACCGCCGAGTTCCACAAGATTTTGTAGGTGATGTGCGCCTTGGCGGCGATGGCTTGGCGGATGGCCAATGTGCCGCTGTGGAACAGCGTGCCGTCACCGATGTTTTGGTACAGGTGGTCGGTGTCGGTGAACGGGGACGCCCCGACCCATTGCACGCCCTCGCCGCCCATTTGGGTCAGGCCGCTGATGGCGTCTTTGGTCTTGTCAATCAGCAAGGTCATGGTGTGGCAGCCGATGCCCGCCCCGACCAACGCGCCCTGTGGCACCGATAGGGTCGAGGTGTTGTGCGGGCAACCGGAGCAGTAGTACGGGGTGCGCGCCGTCGAGGACACCATCGGCAGGGTGAGCGGCAACGGCTGGGCGGCCATCTCGGCGGCGCGGTCGTGCAAGGCCTCGCGGGGGATGCGCCGGACGAGGCGCTGATGGATGAGCAAGGCGATGTCGTCGCTGTCCAGCTCGCCATAAGCCTTGACCAGCGGCTTGTCGTGCTCGTCACGCTTGCCGACGATGCGCGGGCGGTCGGGCAGGGCGTACAGCGCATCGCGCAGGGCGCTCTCCAGCAGGCTGCGCTTCTCCTCGATGACGAACACCTCTTCGAGGCCGTCGGCGAACTCGCGCAATACGCCGCCGTCCAGCGGGTGCAGCATGGCCACCTTCAGCAGGCGGATGCCGTAATGCCGCAGGGCGTCGTCGTCCAAGCCCAGCTCAATCAGGGCTTGGCGCACGTCGTAATAGGTCTTGCCCGCCGCCACGAGGCCAATCCAGTCGTCGTTGCCGCGCACGGTCACGCGGTTGAGCTGGTTGGCCGCGCCGAACAAGCGCGCCGCCTCCAGCTTGCCCTCGACGATTTCGCGCTCGGTCTGGAGCGAGTAGGGGGTGAGCAACATCGGGCGTTGGACGGGTTGCCACGGCTTGCCGTGCAGCGTGAAGCCCGGGTCGGTCACGCGCACGCGGTCGAGCGAGACCTCGACGCTGGCGAACTCGTCGGCCACGTTGGTGACGACCTTGAACCCGACCCATAACCCGCAATAGCGCGACAACTCGTAGCCCCAGCGCCCGAGGTCGATCATCTCTTGGACGTTGCCCGGGTAGAGCACCGGCATGAAGGCGTCTATCAACTGCGCCTCGGTGGCCGAGGGCAGGGTGGACGATTTGGCGTTGGGGTCGTCGCCGGCCAGCGCCAGCACCCCGCCATATTTGCCCACGCCGGCAAAATTGGCGTGCTTGAAGGCGTCGCCACTGCGGTCTACGCCCGGGGCTTTGCCGTACCACATGCCCATCACCCCGTCATATTTGGGGTTGGGCAGGCTGTTGGCCATCTGGCTGCCCATCACGGCGGTGGCGGCGAGGTCTTCATTGAGGCCGGGCATGAACGTGACGTGATACTGTTCTAAGATTTTTTTGTTCTCTTGCATCAGCATATCGAGGCCGCCCACCGGCGAGCCGCGATAGCCGGAGACGAAGGTGGCTGTGTTCAGGCCGCGGCGCTGGTCGGCGCGGCGCATGTCCAGCGGCACGCGCATCAGCGCCTGCACGCCCGACAGCACGATCACCCCGTCTTCTTGTAAGTATTTTGCATCGAGCGAGAAATCCGGCTTTCCGGCCAGCTTGCGCTGGCGGTTGCTGTCCCCCGACAGGTCGTTGGGGGTGGGCTTGATGTTCTCTGCCATTCGTCTCCTCTGGGTACTTCTCTATCCCTCTGCCACCATGGTACTTTATCTTTGTGCAATATGCCAGAAGACTGTGTGGTTAAAGTGTCCTAAAGGCCGTCGTTTTGGTTGTGCAAGCTACCGAACGCCGATTAAAATTCGCCCACTCCGGCGGTTCGCAAGCGTTCAATCACGAAAAAGCCGATCGCGCATACCGCCATCAAAATCACGCTCATGGCCAGCGCTTGCCCATAGTTGGACGCGCCCGGTTGCCCGAGCAAGGTGAAAATCACGACCGGCATGGTCGGGGTGTCGGGGCGGGCGATGAACAGCGACGCGCCGAACTCGCCCATGCTGACGGTAAAGGCGAAGGTCGCCCCGACGGTGGCCGCCCGCCCGATGATGGGCAAGGTGATGCGCCGCCAAACCCCGCTGGGCGTCTCGCCCAAGACGCGGGCGGCCTCGGGCAGGTGGCGTGGGATGCTACGCAGGGCGGGCAGCACACTGCGGACGACGAACGGCAACGCCACCAACGTATGGGCGATGACGATCAAAACCGAGGCGGCGCGCAGGGCGGTCAGGCCGACCAGATAGCCCAGCCCGAGCGTGACGGCGCTGGTGGCCAACGGCAACATGAACGCGGCATCGAGCCAGCCGCCGCGTTGGCGGTGGATTAGGGCGGCGGTCAGGGTGCCCAGCACGAGGGCGAACAGGGTGGCCAACGCCGCGAACAGCAACGAGTTGCCGATGGCGACGGTGGGCGGCACGAACAAGACCGACCCACGGGCGTTGACGCCGAGGCGGGCGAAATTGTCGAGGCCACCGGCCACCGTCAGGGCGCGCAGCACCAGCGCGGCCAGCGGCGCGACCAGTAGCGCCAGCATCAGTCCGACCGTCAGGCCGACCGCCCAGCGCTCGGCGCGGGTGCGCGGGGTGCGCTCGGTCTGGGCGCGGGCGGCCAACGCGCCCGATTGCCCGGCTTGCAGGCGGGTGTAGGCCAGCATCATCACGCTGGTGACGACCAACTGCACCAGCGAGAGGGCGGCGGCGGTCGGGAGGTCAAAAAAGGTCAGGGTTTGGCGGTAAATCTCGACCTCGAGGGTGGCAAGGCGTGAGCCGCCCAAAATCAAGACGACGCCGAAGCTGGTGAACGTGAAGATGAACACCAACAGGCCAGCGGCGGCGATGGCGGGGCGGAGCATGGGCAGGCGCACCCGCCACCACAAGCCCCACCCGCTCACGCCCAGCACGCGGGCGGCCTCTTCGAGGCGGGGCGATTGGTTGCCCCAGTAGCCCGCAATCATCCGCAGGGCGACGGCGAAATTGTAGAAGACGTGCGCGATGAGGACGAGCGTCAGCGTGCGCTCCAATTGGATGGGCGGGGTGTCGAGGCGGAACGCGCCCATCAGCAGTTGGTTGAGCGCGCCGCGCTCCCCGATGAGCGCATCGAACGCGGCGGCCACCACCACCGTCGGCAGGACGAACGGCAGGGTGCCGAGCGCCATCAGCGCGCCCTTGCCCCAAAAGCGGTAGCGGACGAACACCAACGCGCACGGCACGGCCAGCGCGAGGGTCAGGGCGGTCGAGAGCGCGGCTTGCCCGACGGTAAACGCCAGCGTCTCGCGGTAATACGGCTTGGTGAGCAGGTCGGCGAACCCGCTCAGGTCGAGGCCGCCAGCGTCGCTGGTCAGGCTGACGCGCAAGATGCTGAACAAGGGGTAGGCGAAAAAGACCCCCAAAAAGCCGATCGGCAGGGCGTAGAGGGTGAGCTTGGCGAGGTGGCGCATGGGCAAATCGACCGGCTTTCTGGGGTGTCCCTCACCCCCCGTCCCCCTCTCCCACTGACGGGGCGAGGGGGTGCAGAGCGGGT
>JALONY010000250.1 GCA_025454715.1 Anaerolineae bacterium | reverse complement strand
AGCGAGGTCTGGACGGCTGAGGTATTCGTACAAACGCGCCAACGCGACGTGGTTGTCTTCCGAGGTCAGCCCAGCCTCGACCACCGCCTCGGTCTTCTCGATCAGAAGCGCGGTGAGCTCTGGGAAATTCCAACCGGTCAACAGCCCAAAAACGCCATACTGTTCTCCCAGCAATGGCGATAGCCAACGCTCGACGAGAGCGTCTGGCTTGAGGCGCAAGCTGAGCAAAACATGAAATGCCCAGACACTACTGCGCAACCACCCCAACGGTTTGAAAGGTGCCAGCGCCAGCAATGCGCCATCGGCCTCTTCTACCTCGGCAAGCTTTGGTTGGCGCATCCAATCGGCATGGAACCGATACAGCCCCTCGAAGACTTGGCGTAGCTCTCCGGCCTCGGCAGTCGTTTGGGCATCGAATGGCCGAATGTCGAACTCGATATCGATGTGGTCAGCTAAGGTGTCGAGTAATGCCACCACCTCTCGCCATAACGCACGCTCGTCTTCAGCGCGTAGCGTCCACGCATACGCCTCATCAGTCGATGTCTCGATGTTTAGCGTGAGCTGATGAAGACCGTCTTGTAGCCGGTAGTCCCCAAACAAAGCGACATCTTCCTCGATGTCCAAGCCCCAATCGGCAGGTGTAAAGTCGCCTTCGACCAATTCACCGCTCGCGTCTTCGTGCAGCGGTGTCGGCAACAGCTCAACCTGATGTGAGCAAGCGAGGGCGTGACCGATCGCCAGCAACATGCCGTTCATGACCGCCCCACCCTGCTGGCATGGGTAAACAGCGACGCTGACGCGCTTGGGGTCATCTGTGGGGACATTCATCTTTTGCCCCCGTTGAATGCCGATAAAGGACAAACTTCTCGCCTCGGGGTCGGGTATTCCTTCGTCAGGATCCAACGGTTTTAACAAATGGCGGTACAACGCGACAGACATCGTCTCAATCCTTATGTGGGCAACAGACACAACAACGCGCCCTGAGTATAAACCGCTCAGGGCGCGCAAGGTCTTACATGTCAGAAAAACGGGCTAATTGCCGATGACGGGAACCAATGCGAAACCACCCCGCACGGTCACAAAATCGGCTTGAACCCAGCCAATACCCGAAGGCGTGGTGAGCTGCACCCACAAGCCATCCGAGGTGCGGCCAATCACCGTGAACTCGGCGGGCGCGTTGATATTGGCGACCACGCCCAAGGTCAGGTTGGGCGCAGCATACAACGTAATCGAGCGGTTGAGCGACGCGACCGGCAAAGCCGTATCCCCCGCCGTATCGCGCACGACAGGCACACGGCTGGGATCGCCACGGAACAACACAAACTCGTTGTTGACCCACCCACGCCCGAAATCACCAGAGACCTGAATCCAGACACCATCCGGCGCGAAGCCCGTCACCATCAAGCGCGTGCCACCGGCCACCGAGGCAACCACGCTGAACTGTGCCCCCGCCCCAGAGCGGATGTTGAGGAAACCGGTGTTCACCACGACGTGTGGGCCATTCGGGCGCAACGGGTTACCCGCATTGCCGGTACCTTCCTCGTTGCTACCACTGCCGACGCCTTCATCCGCTTGCGCGGGTGCGCCGGAGCAAGCCGGCACCGTCACCGCACGCTCATCACGAACGATGACCGCAGACCGATCGACCCAGCCCGTGCTGCCGTTGATCAGCTCAATCTTGAACAAATCACCCCGCTCATCCAGCAAATACGCCTCTTGGCCAGCGGCGATCGACTTGTCCTTATCACCGCCCGTACCATCTGGCCCAACCGACAACTCACGGCTTTGGGTCATCTGCACGACGCTGAAACCGCACCCATATGGGCGGAAGGTCGATTTGCTTTGCTCGACCCACCCACGACCGAGGCCGGGCACGTCGATTTGCACCCACGCCACGCCTTCAGCGGTGGCCGCGCCGGTCACGGCGTAAACGCGGTTATCGGGGCCGACTTGCCCGATGTTGATGCCCCCCAAACCGGCAACGTTCCGCAAGTCGTGCGTGATGACGACCGACAACCCCCACTGGCGCCCACTGGCAAACCCAACATCGGCACCATCGTCCGATGCCCCTGCCCCACCCGTTCCACCATCGAAGGACGGCGGCGCGGCGAACGTCGGCACCGGCGGGCGCTGAACCTCAGGCACGAATTGGAAGTTGCCTCTCGGCAAGCCAAACTGCGAGTTCATCCACCCGGGGCCGGCTTGGGTCGAAACTTGGAACCACACACGGTCAGGCGCGATGCCCAGCACGGGCAAGGTCGTCCCGCCAACCACCGTAATCAAGACCGGATATTCCGTCCCCGGGCCGGTTCGCACGTTGAGGAAGCTGGTGTTGACGACGACGACCGGCGTATTGAAGCGTGCATCTTGCGCCACTTCGGGCGACGCGGCGGTCACGGAGGCCAGCATAACCGAGATTAGGGCAACTACGGATAACATCATGACCCAATACATGGGTCGAACACGTTGGCGGATCATCATCCCTCCTGAGGTATGGCTCAAGCTGAGCTTTTCACCTAAGGTGCAACACACCCCAAGCGAAAACGCCTGTACTTCCCTTAGTATAAAGATAGACCGTTGCGAGGGCAAATACTTGGCGTAGATTGGGCGCATAGTACGCACATGACGCGAGGCGAGTGGGCGTCATGGTGTTATTCCCCCAAGTCGCCTATCCTGAAGGTATGGATTTCTCATGAAAATCGGAGACGAGTGGGATGATGCGACGTATCGTGTGGTGGGTAGCTGGCCTGTGGCTGGTCTTGATGGGTGTTTCTGGCACCGTTTTTGCAAGTGATGTGACCTCGTGCAGCATCGGGGTAGACTGTGAAGATGCGACTCTCGGTGTGTCCAGCGCCGACATCGAAGCGTATCCCAGCCCCGAAGTCACCCGTTTGGCGCCTCAAGACAACGTGATTTTCGATCGACGTTATCGCCGTGTGACGCAAGCCGTCGATTTGTATGACGCGCCCAACGGAGCCGTGGTCGGGCGGCTAGAAGCAGGGTTCAATTTCGTCACGACGGGTGAAGAGCAAGACGGCTGGACGCGCACCAGCAGCGGGCGATGGGTGCGTAGCGAGTTCCTCAGTACCAATGTCCAGACATCCCGCTATAGCGGCGTATTTTTGCCCTCAGAACCACTCCCCTATCCCATGGCGTGGGTGTTGGTCAATGTCAACCCCGCCCTAACCCCGGGCGGAGAATTCACCAGCCAAAACCCCTTGCTGCAACGCTATACCCCGGTCAATATTTTCAGCGCCATCGAGGTGGATGGATGGGAATGGTACCAAGTCGGTGATGGTCAATGGGTCAAGCAAACACAAGTCGCCATCGTCAAGCCGATTGAACGCCCTGCCGACGCCACCAGCGAACGCTGGATTTCGGTAGACCTATACGAGCAAGTCTTGATTGCCTATGAAGGCGAAACGCCGGTATTTGCCACCCTGATCTCGTCTGGCCTCGAGCAGTGGCCAACCAACGAAGGCACCTTTGAGGTCTACATCCGCTATGGCCGCTCCGTGATGTCTGGTGCCAACGGCAAGCCCGATTTTTATTATCTCCAAGAAGTCCCGTGGTCGATGTATTTCGACAACGACATCGCCTTGCACGGTGCGTATTGGCACGACGGGTTCGGGTACCGGCGCAGTCACGGGTGCGTCAATTTGTCCATCATGGACTCGCGTTGGCTGTACGAATGGGCATCTCCCGAGTTCGACACGACCATCCCTGACGATAAAGGGCCAACCGTGCACGTCTACAGCAGCGGCGTCTATCGCTAGACGCCCCTGTTAATGCCCGGATTTCGCCGTGGGAAGCGGCATCGTCACCTCGAAGGTGCTGCCCTTCCCCACGGCGCTCTCGACACGAATATCGGCACCGTGCGACTGTAAAATGCCATAGCTGACGAACAACCCTAATCCACTGCCATCGTTTAATCCGATCGAGCAACTCCGGTGCAATCCCTGAGCCCGTATCCTCGAACCTTACCAGCAATGCACCGTCTTATCCTCGAACCTTACCAGCAATGCACCGTCTTGGTTTTTGGTGGTAATTGTCAAGGTGCCGCCCGCCTCCATCGATTCTCTGGCGTTGAGCGCAAGGTTGAGAAAGACTTGCGTCAGGGCATCGGCGTTGCCCGACACGATGTTTTGCTTGGCCTTCAAACTCAAGCGGATGAGCTTTTTGCCCTGCTGAAACGTCTTCTGGGTCAGCTCGAAGACATTGTTCAGGACATCGTGAACATTCACCGTCTGGGTATATTCCTGACTGCCGCGCTGCCCCTCATTGAACCGTAGTAACCGCCGGACGAGGTTTTGGATGCGTTCGACACTGTGTAGCGTGATGGTCAAGAGCTCCGCATCCAGCGCCAGCCCCATCTGAATGTCCTCGATCAGGCTTTCGAGGTTCAAACGGATGGGCATCAGCGGGTTATTGATTTCATGCGCGATGCCCGCCGCCAGTTGGCCAATCGAGGCGAGGCGTGCGGCTTGTATCAGCCGGTCTTGGGTGGCGCGCAGTTCACGGGTGCGCGCATCGACTTCATGCTCCAGATTGGCGGCATAATGGGCTTGTGCGCGGTACAAATCGGCGTTTTGGACAGCGAGGCCGGCCTGTTTGCACAATCCCTGAAACAATTGGACGTGCTGAGCGTCGAACCCAGCCTCGCGAAACAAGTACAACACGGCAAATCGCCCTAAGGATTGCGAGAAGCTCAACAACCCGACCAAGCCCGTGCCTTGCTCGCCAAACAATCCTGTCGTTGCAAATGTGCCAAACCCTACGCGAGTTATCTCGTCATAATGACTGGTCAAATAAAAGCGAAACCGCTCGCGCTCAGAAGCTGGCGTGACGTGCAAGACCGTAAATTCGCTCTCTTCCCACACTCCAAAAGCGGTGTAATGGCTGGGCAACAGCTCATTGGCCAGCAAAAGCACGCGCTCGGTGACGATGTCCCATTCCTGCGATTCGCTCAAGACCTCGCTGACGCGCAAGAGCGCTTCCAAGTCGCGAGTACGGCGCGCCAGAGCCTCGTCGAGCCGATGGTTGCGGATTTTGGCTTGGGCGCGCACCAACAACTCTTTGGGATGGATCGGCTTGCGAATGTAATCATCGGCACCCAAACGCAACACCTCGATCATCTCCGGCAAATCGAGGTTGGCCGACATCAAGAATGTCGGTGTACGGGCGGTATTTTCCATCTCGCGCAAAAGGCGCAACACCCCGAACCCATCGACTTGTCCGCCCAAGCGCGTCCCGAGAATAATCAAATCCGGCGTGGTGGTTTCGATGAGGGCGAGGCCATCCACCCCATTAAAAGCGGTCTTGACCTCATATCCCTCGTGTTCGAACACGCCTTTCAAGAGCTGTACCGTCGAGCTATCGACATCGATAATTAAGACCAAAGACCGCGGTTCCAACATCGCCATCGCATGTTGCCCATTCCCAACCTCAATACACCGCTCATCATACAAGAGACCTTCCCTGCGCAGTGTATGGTTTCTTTCGGGGCGGCTCATCCGGTACAATCAGGTCATAAAACAGGGGACACTCCAAGATGAACGAGACACTAAAATCCGTCGGGGTCGGGTTGCTCATGGGCGTTGGGCTGGCGGTCGTATTCGCGGCGGGGTTCGTCGTGCGAGACCTCATTGGCCAACCGTTATTCAACCGTCCTGCCGACTCCCAGCCTTATGCGCTACTGCCCGAAGTCGCCGCGCTGGTCGAGCAATACCACCTGCGCCCCGCGCCCGATCCCAAAGCGCTGGAGTATGCGGCGGTACGCGGGTTGCTCAGCAGCCTAAACGACCCAAACAGTTACTTCATCGAGCCACCGCAGACCCGCGCCGAAACCGTGGCATTGGCAGGCGTCTATGGTGGTGTTGGCATCAAGCTCCAGCGCACTGCCGAGGGCGGTTACCGCATGAGCCCATTCGACAATAGCCCTGCCCAATTGGCCGGTATCCAAGACGGCGACCTGTTGTTGGCCATCGACGGTGTGCCGGTCTCGGGCGCCGAGGCCGAGGTAGAGATGCGCTTGCGTGGCGAGGTCAAAGACGGTGCCGGTGTTACGCTGTCCTTCCGGCAAAACGACCAACAGCGCGAGGTCTTCGTCCCGTTTGGCTTGGTCGAGATACCCTCGGTCTTCGCCCGTTTGCTGGATGAAGACCCCCGCATGGGGTACCTCCAAATCACCGATTTCAGCAACCGCACGCCCGGCCAATTTCGCGAGGCCATCCAGCGCCTGCGCGACCAGAACGTACAAGCATTCGTGATTGACTTGCGTAACAATGGTGGCGGTTTGTTGCAAGAAGCCTTGCAAATCGCTGGCGAGTTCGTCGATGGCCAAGCGATCCTCATCCAACGCACCCGAGACACCGAGCAGGTGTATTCGGATGAGCCCGGTGGCCTTCTGACGGATTTACCCTTGGTCGTCTTGGTCAATCATGGGACGGCTTCGGCCTCGGAAGTGGTGGTCGGTGCCATCCGCGATTACGAGCGTGGCCTCATCATCGGGCAAAAAACCTATGGCAAAGGCACAATACAGCAAATTTTTGGGCTTTCGGACAACTCGTCAATCCACGTAACATATGCAGAGTGGTTGACTCCCCAACGTCGTAGCCTCGACGGACAAGGTATCGAGCCCGACATCGTCATCACCCCCGATCCCAACGCCATCGACCCAGAACTGGCACAAGCCATTCAATCCCTGAGCGAGGCGTTAAACTAAGCGTTCCACGTTCCATACACCGCACACCGAAAGCGCACCACATCATGAAATCCGAAACGCGCAAGGTCATTGCGCGCAACCGTGGCCTCGTGTTGCGTGGCGTCGAAATCAAATCCATCCGCGCCAGCCAAGCCAACATCCAAGACGGGTATGTCCAAGAGACCGATGGCGAGCTGTGGTTATTGGGCGTACACATCGCCCCGTATGCCCAAGCGAGCGGTTGGGACGACCTAGACCCGACCCGACCCCGCAAATTGCTCTTGAACAAGAAAGAGATTGTGCGCATCAGCACCATGCTGCGCGAACGCGGCCTCAGTGCCATCCCTACCCAGCATCCCTACCCAGCTCCACCTCGTCAACGGGCGTGCCAAAGTCGATATTGCGCTTGCGCGTGGTAAGAAAGACTATGACCGCCGCCAAGACATCGCCAAACGCGACGCTCAACGCGACATCCAACGCGCCCTGCGCGACCGTGACCGCGACTAATTGCGAAAGAGCGGGTTGACAGGGCATCGCGAGCCGCTATAATACATTTCATCAATGGCCCATTCGTCCAGAGGCCTAGGACGTGGCCCTCTCAAGGCCAAAACACGGGTTCGAATCCCGTATGGGTCACCACCAAACAACTTGGGCGTCGCACACAGCGGCGCCCAAGTTGTTTTCATACCCCCAGATTTCACCTTGTCACTTTCCCCTGCCCTGTTTACGATTGTTGCCGTGTCATCCGAACACAACCGCGTATAGGACAACAAACGTGAACGATACCAACAAAAAAATCCGCGTCGCCATCATCGGCGTGGGCAACTGTGCCAGCTCGCTGGTTCAAGGCGTGCAGTATTACCGCGATGTCCCCGATGACGAGTTCATCCCGGGCATCATGCACAACAACCTCGGGGGCTATCGCATCCGCGATATCGAGTTCGTCGCCGCCATCGACATCGACTCCGAGAAGGTCGGCAAAGACCTCGGCCAAGCCATCTGGGCCGGCCAAAACAACACGGTCAAGTTTGCCGAAGTCCCGACCAACCTCGGCGTCACGGTCGAGCGCGGGATGACTCACGATGGCCTCGGCCCCTATCTGTCGCAGAAAATCCAAAAAGCGCCGGGCAGTACCGCCAACATCGTCGAAATCTTGCGCGACAACAAGGTCGATGTGGTCATTAATTACCTGCCGGTCGGCAGTGAGCAAGCCACCAAGTGGTATGTCGAGCAAATCCTGAATGCCGGTTGTGCGTTGGTCAACTGCATCCCCGTCTTCATCGCCCGTGAGCCGTATTGGCAAGCCCGCTTCCGCGAGCGCGCCTTGCCGGTCATCGGCGACGACATCAAGAGCCAAGTCGGTGCCACCATCGTGCACCGCGTGCTCACCAACCTGTTCAA